>NZ_JACJON010000074.1 GCF_014695585.1 Microcoleus sp. FACHB-831
CGTTCATCGCGGCTGGAATCTCTTTTGTGAAGGAAAATGTCTCTTTTTATACAAAAATAGCCTTTTTATCTCCGTAATTTCCGATTGTGACAGTTGTGGGTGCGGAATGTGGGTTATCAGTCTACCAAGGGCTGCCAATTAGTGTAAAAGCTGCCCAATAGTAGGGATGAGAAAGATTTTTGTCTTTAATTGCTGCAAGTGCTGGCGGTAGCGATACTTTCCCTCTGCTGTTGTGCAAGCTACCATCTTCTAAGCGTACCTTTCCTTGAATCATTGCTATCTGAGCTTGCCTAAGTGCTTCTCCTTTAATAGGGGCTGTTTGCAGCTGACGATAAAATTCTGTCATTAGCCCTAATGTACCTTCATCGCTGACGTACCACAGGCTGGCTAAAGCTGACTTTACTCCGCTTTGAACTGCTAAACCCGCAAAGCCTAACTCTGCTTCTTTATCCCCAATGGCAGTTCTACAAGCGCTTAACACTAATAGATCTACTGGTGGATTATTCCAACGCAACTGCCTCATTTTATCTAGTGTCAGCTTTTTGTCCCAAAACTGCACGTAGGAGTTGTTGGGCGAACCAGATTTGAAGTCTGCATGAGTTGCAAGGTGAATTATTTTAAAAGGCTGTTTGGTGCGTTGCGATTGTAGATTATTTAGAGTAAATTGTTGATTTAAGAACGATTTGCCCCGCCACAGATCTTTGGCGATCGCAGATAATTCTACTGGTACCGCAGGCAAAGGATTTTGGTCTTTAAATTCTGACGCACCCATTGCCAAAACTTGCGACTTCTTGATGTTTGCGTACAGCGTATCTGTAAATTTGAAGGCAGGGATGCGTCCGAGACTATATTTTTCTATTAGGAATTGTTTGCCATCATGTAATGCTGCCAGAGGTATGGTTCGTAAACCACCACCCATACAAAATACGATGGTATCTATGTTATTACTTTTTAAATCTGCTTCTATTGGTGCAATTAGCCATTGATAAAGTTGCTGTGCTTCTGGTAGATAGTTCTTAGGATTTCTCGCATTTGGGTTTGTAATACCTTGTCTGAATTGCCTAACTTTTGCTAAAAGTGCTTCGTTTCTAGCTTCGGTAATGCGCTTGTGAATAGGTTGGCTTTCAGGAGTAATCAATACAATTTCTAATTGCTGCGCCTGCGGAACTAAGTAAATTAACGCAGGCTTTTTCCCAGTCTGAGTCGCCATTTTGCCTAGCGTATCGGCAATATATTTAGTTGTCATTGCCCGATCGGAGAAATTTACCCCAAAGTAACCTTCATATTGCTTTTCCCAGGTTTGCTCGATTTGGGGTACTGCTTCAGTTATGTTCTCTTCATCAAGGGCAGTTTGTAATTTTGAGGGGGCAACAGCTTCTGCTAAAAGAATATTTTGTTCGACAATGTATTTGGTGGGAGTAATGTCGGAAATTGGGATAATACTTTGCGATCGCGCCTGTTGTGCTATACCAATTGTTGCCGCTAGTTGCAGTACTGTCACTAACAAGCTAAAGCCGATCGCTACTGATTTCATAACGGCCTCACTGAGGTTGAGATACTTAGAACTACTCGGCTGACCGATTCACTTCACCAACAGTATTTGTGCATATACTGCCGGATGCCAACTTTCTTTAGGAGTATTTTTTAAACGCTCAACATAAAAGGGACAGGCAACATGCCTGTCCCTAAATTCTAAACTTGCTTTAAGGGCGATCGCCTACCACAATTTGCTTTTCTTAATTTTGTGGCGCGTGCAAATAATGCAATGAGCGATCGCTTAATCTTCGTCTTAACCACCCCTCCGGCTTCTTGCTTCTGAACTGTTTTCAATGTCTCGACGGATATCGCTGAGCGACCGACCTCTTTCTAAGGTTCTTACCCAGCCTTCCATCCCATTGCTATCCGCATCGCGGCCTAGCAATTCTCGATAAATTTGGTTAATCCTTTGGCGTGCTTCTGAACTCCGAGCAACGGAACGACGGATATCGTTGAGGGACTGACCATCTTGTAAGGCTCTTACATGGTTTTGGATGCCGCTGTACTCAGCATCCCGACCCAGAACTTGTTGATAAATTCTATTAATTTCTGGGTAGTAGTTATTGCTGCGACGATTGGAATTTCGATCGTACCTATCGTCGTACTGCCCATTATTGTATCGCCCCTGCGGGTTGGCTCGCCGAATCTCGCGTTCTGTGGCCAGCCGTCCGCACACAACTTCGTTACGGATATTATCTACAACACATACTTGCTGCTGTGCGCGGACTGGCGCTGCAAGAAAAGGTGTTGATAGTAATGCTGCGATCGCCAGAATTTTTAATTTCATATAGTTACGTTCTCTAAATGCTTGTCTTTCTATTCAAAGTACCGTTGACTGAACTCTCCCCACTTCACCTACCTCGCTCATCCCATTGGGTGAGTTTTCCCTGCGCCCCTACTTTCCACCTTGTCTTGGTCTAGTTTCAAAATTGCTTTAATTCAGAGCCTTAAGGGCGATCGCATACAAGCTTTTTTTACCAAGCCGACCAAGACTGTATGCGAAACACTCTACACGCTAGGGCTAGGCTGGTAGGTTTTGCTAACATTTTCTATATCTTGTGACGATCCGGAAAAAAACTTGTTCCTGGCCTCTAAAAATATGAAAAAAAAAAGACAGGCAACCTGCCTGTCCCACAAATGCTAATTTAGCGGAGAAACTAGAAATTCATCTCGGCTGCTTGCACTTTTTCAACTTGCTTCTTCTTCAGCACCAGCATGACTTGAGATAGCATGATTGCAGCTAAGAATGCCATCAACCACTTAATCCGAGTTGGGCTTTGCAGCACAATTTCACCGTCTATCTGACCGAAGCCACCCACATTGGGATTGGTGGTCAAAGCGTCACCAGCTTTAACTTCTTGCCCTTCAGAGACAACAAGTTCTGGGCCAGCGGGAATTGTATCAACAACTGCATTGCCTTCTGCTGGCTGAATGCTGACTTGGTAGATTTGGTTGCCATCTTCGTTTTCTGAAGTGGCAATTTTAGTAATCTTGCCAGCTACAGAAGCGTTATAAATGGCGTTGTTGCTCTTTTCACCAGTCGGGTAAACCTGCCCTCGTCCTCGGTTTCCGCCTACGTGAATGGAGTACTTACCGAAGTAGACTCCTTTCTGTGTAGCTGGGTTAGGAGAAAGAACTGGGAAGACAATTTCTTGATATTGATCGCCCGGTATGGGGCCAATCAAAACCACGTTTTCTGTGTCTTCGTTGTAGGGTTGGTAAAAGAGATCCCCGATTTTTTCCTTCATTTCTTCAGGAATTCTATCTTCGGGGGCAATTTTGAAGCCTTCGGGCAACATCAACACAGCACCCACGTTTAAGGGGCCTTTGGTGCCATCAGCGACTACCTGCTGCACGCTTTTGTCGTAGGGAATTTTAACTACGGCTTCAAAAACGGTGTCTGGTAGAACCGATTGGGGGACTTCAAGTTGGGTGGGTTTGGCACCGAGGTGACAGTTGGCACACACAATCCGCCCCGTTGCTTCGCGGGGGGTTTGCGGATACGTTTGCTGCGCCCAGAAGGGATAGGCAGCAGCTGATTGGGGAAGGGCTAAATCGCTGGCGAGGAATAAGGCACAAGTGGCGATCGCAAGTATAACGATTCTAGCGATCGCCTGCTTGCCGCCTTTGCCTATCGCCGATAAACAAACTTTTCTCATCTCAATACGGAAAGGATTTTGTGACCGATCTCAAACAATTTTGGATTTTAGATTTGGGATTTTAGATTCAATCTAAAATCTCAAATCTAAAATCTCTACGCCCACCAAGGATCTTCGCCAGTCCGGAAGTCAGTTTCCGTCCAAGGCGTGAACGTAACCTTGTCGTCCGCTACTGCTGCGTGTACCAGTCCTAGCGACAAGGGTGCTGGCCCGCGTACCACTTTGCCCGTGTTGTCATACTGAGAACCGTGACAGGGGCAAATAAATCTGTTCTCGCCCGAATTCCAAGGCACGACGCAGCCCAAGTGAGTGCATACGGCGTTTAAGCCGTAATTTTCAATTGCTTTGTCTTCGGTCACTATTATGTAGGTGGGGTCTCCTTTGAAGCCTTGAGCTAGTGAGCGTTCGCCAGCATTATGGCTTCCCAAAAACTCGCTCACCAGAATGTCATTCCCTAAAGCATCCTTAGCAGTTAAACCACCGCCAGATCCCCCACTTGATGGCGGAATGAAGTATTTGACTACTGGATAAAGCGCCCCCAGAGCTGTTCCTGTAACGGCACCAAAAGCCAGAAAATTCATAAATTGGCGACGCCCCATATCGGGCACGTCTGCTGAGCCAGAAAGTTGAGCCATAACTTACGCGCTTAGTATGTATCTACAGCAAACAACTCTGGGAATATTCCCAGAATATTTAACATCTTGCTGCTAAATTGTGTATCAGAAGGCAGCAGCCCGCCTTAGGCAATCCCTTTGAGGAACTGGTTTACAGCCTTGCTAGGGGTATTATTGCATTATTTGACGCCCGTCTCATAGATTACAAAATGTAAAGTTCGTCGTAAAACCCAGCCATGACCGGAAAGGACTTACGCCAAATGCTGCTAAATAAATGGGGACGCTCTTATGATGTCCAGGTGCGACGGACTAGCGGCAAGATATTTGTCCAAGTGATGTGGAAGTACTTGGAACAGGCGTCTTTTCCGCTTACGGAAGCCGAATACATAGCCCACCTGGACGAAATCGCCAGTTATCTCAATGGTTTCGCTGCCTTTACACAGGTGGAGAATTATATTGAACAAACACGCGAGCGCCCCCGATTGGGTAAAGCTGTTAGCATTGCCCTAAACTTAGGCGAACGCGCTTCTGAATGGATACTTTAAAATCGGACTGGGGATTAAGTAGAGACGCCGATAAGCTCGCGTCTCAGTTTTGAATTAATAACTCCTGACTTTTCACTCTTCCCAATTCCCCATTCCCTAATAATTTTTAGCGACCCAACAGCTTTACCAAACCGATACCGCCGAAGTAAAGTCCTAGCACTGCACCAGCGAGGAGACTTTGGGTGAGGGGGTCTGTGGAGGGGGTAAGAACGGCTCCCAAAACAGTTGCTGCAAGTATAACGTAGCGCCACCCAGCGAGCATTTGTTTTGAAGAAACAATTCCCAACAAACCAAATAATACTTGGATGATAGGGATTTGAAATGCTAATCCGGTGCTGAATAATAACAACAGGACGAACTCAAAATAGCGGTCGATTGACCACAGCTGTTCTACTACATCTTCACCATAATTGATAAAGAAATTAAGCGCGGCTGGGATAAGAAGATAGTAGGCAAAAACCAAGCCACCTATGAATAGCAGGCTGGAACCGAACACCACTGGTGCTACCAATCGTCTTTCCCGGCGCGTCAGCCCTGGTAGAACAAACTGCGCGATTTGGTAGAGGATAAAAGGGCTAGATACAAGCAAGCCGCTGTAACCTGCAACTTTAAGGGAGACAAAGAAAAATTCTCCCGGTGCTAATTGGAGAAACTTGACGCTACCTGCTGGTACTTCCAACAGTTGGACAATTGGCTTTACAAATACGAAGCAGCCGAGCATGCCAACAGCAACGGCTATCAGCGCATAGAAAATACGCCACCGCAACTCCTCCAAGTGGTCGAATAGCGACATTTCGACATCAGCGGGCAGTTCGTCGAGATGTCCATCTTCGTTGTTGATGGTGGGCAGTTCTAAGCCTGTACCCGAACGAAGTAACGGGTCGGCATCTAAACTTTCCTGGGGTGGAGTCTCCAGTTCTGAGGGCGTCATGGGAGTCAGGCTTGCATCAATGATTTGTTGACTATTTTAGGCATGGTTGATGGTTCATGGGGAATCATTCGGGCGGAGCGATCGCGGGCAATAGTACAGGCAGCAAGTTAGGAGTTACCCAATACTCAGCCTGCCTTAGGGGCCGCTACGCTAACATTACGTTGTCCTACGCATTAACCGATGGCCAAGTTAATATTTATTTTGCTGATGCAGTTGGTGTTGCAGGTGGGTGTTCTGCTGAGTGTTTAGCCCACCTTTGGGAAATTTCGGGATTGTACACTCGCAGGTAGTTCCAGTAGTTTCCAAACACTTGCTTGACGTACCATTTTGTTTCTTCAAAGGGAATAGCTTCGACAAATTCATCTAGTTCGCCAGCTCCCTTCTGGGCAAGCCATTTGGATACATTACCAGGGCCAGCATTGTAGCTGGCGATCGCTAACATCGAATTATTTTTGTATTGGTCGTGGGTGTGGCCGAGATACCAACTGCCTAGTCTGATGTTGTCGTTAGGATTTTCCGGGTTATATTCCTTAAGTCCGATTTGTTGAGCTACCCAAGCACCTGTAGTGGGCATAACCTGCATTAACCCAACAGCACCAGCAACAGATTTAATTTTAGGCATAAATCGCGATTCCTGCCGAACTACAGCTGTTACGAGCAGGGGATTTACCTTGTGTTGGGTTGACCATTTTTCAATGAGATCGACGTAGGGAAATGGGTACAAAGCTTGCCAGTAAAGGGCTTGTTCCTTAAGCGCTTCGTAAGCTGCTCGATCTTCTTTTGTCTCCCTGTCTTCCAAAGTACCAACCTCAGTAATGCCTTCAAGGTATTCCCCTTGTGTCATTCGCATCTGGGCGTTGGTAAATTGTTCTGCAACAGTTGGCTGCACGCGGTTTTGAAATTCTGCCTGCCACAGCGTCCAACTATCACGGTCTTGGCCTAGCTGGTAAAGTTCTTTCAACGTCGCTGAACCTGCTGGTAACACAGGACGCTCTGAAGGTCGTGCTAGTTTGGGGGACAAGCTTCGTACTGTAGTAAAGTCCCCGACGCCAGGCCAGCCTAGCATTGCGGCAGAGCGCCAAGCATAGTAAGACTGTGGGTAATTGCTTACTACATACTCAAAGGCTGCTTTCGCCTCTTGCTGCTTGCCCAGCCGCTTCGCCCATTTGCCTACCCAATAGCCTGCTCTAGAAGCAAATTTACTATTCGGGTTTTGGGTTGCAATCGGTTCAGCAAATTGCCAAGCTCCTTGTATATCTCCACGAGCTGCCCTAGTTTCAGCTTCGGTCCACCGATATTCTGCCGCAGCTTCCGAGCTGCCATATTTACTGAGCAATTGTTGACGAGCAACAGCCGCCGCTTTGGTGCTTTTAAGCTGGTCGAGGACTTTGGCTTGGGCTACGAGGGCAGCACCTGCTTGATCTGGGTACCCCGCGATTACCTTATCAAAAGCGGGCACGGCATCTAGCGGCTGTGCTAAAGAAGCGGCACGCAGGAGGCTGAGGCCAGTTTCTGGAGTGTTGGGGAATTCTGTTTCGACCAGCTCGTAAGCGACTTTGGCTTCCGATCTTTTGCCGCCCAGGTCTAGCGCTCTAGCAACGAGATAGGCGTTGCGGGGTGTACGAGCGGCTTTTTCATAAGCAGCACTGGCTTTAAAGTACTCCTTTTTTTCCATATAGGCGTTGGCGATCGCTTCCCACTCTTCCGGCTTTAAGGTTATTCCGGTTTTACCATCTGGGGAAGCAGGAGGCTGATTGACTAACCGATCTAAAATCTCGGTTATTTTGGGTGTTTTTGGGGCATATTTAGCTAACGCCAACAGTAATTGCGGCTGATTTGGATCTTTCTCCAACTCACGACGGGCAATTTCAAGGCTGCGGGGATGGCTAGGAAATTCGGCGATCGCTTGCTGCCAATATTTTGGATTTGTTTTACCCAGTACGAACAAAGCTTCAGCTGCTACTGGCTCTTTGGGATATTTTTTCAGCAACTCTTCCCATGCTGTCTGTGCTTTTTGCGTGTCGCCAGTTAATTCATATGCTTGGGCGCGTTTCATAGCGACATGTGACGCTAGAACTCGATAGTCTCCTTCCAATCCTTCTAACAAATCGAGGGCTTTTTTTCCTTGCTTCTGTTGAATCAAGTCTGATGCTAGAAGATAACGGGCGCGATCGCGGTTTTCCGATTTTGGCTCGTTTGCGAGCGCTTCTAACTTTCCTGCCCGCTCTGCCGGAGGTAGCTCTGCTAGGGGCAGCACTGGCGTTTGCGGATTACCGCTTTGTTTGGGGCTTAACTGCTCGAAAGAGCGCCCTAATCCTGCCCATTGGCCTTGAAAATTGCCTATTTTTGTTGACACAGCGGCTCCAGCTATGAGAGCAAGTATCCCTGGCCATACAAAGTGAGAAATTTTCTTTTTCCGTCGTTGCTTGAACATCGATCCTCGTCAGCCCGACAATTACAACAACCAAGAGTTACTGATGTTACTAGGTGGGCTACTAATAGCTCCCCCGCCAACTATATCTAGCTGCCCTCAAATCTGAGGGGTGCGGTTTTTTTACCTGTGACATTTTTTTATGCGATCGCTCGTAGCTATTCGCAGCCAATAAAGCACTGAACAGCAGGCATCGCTACTCTGTAGAACATCGCATATCGCACGCTCTTTGCGATGTTCTTAAGTCGTATCCCCAACTAGGTAATGCGATCCCTTATGCAACACTAGCTAATTTAGAAGCAATAAGCTCATTTTCAGTAGACTACCGAGGATATTTCTTTTGCACAAGAGCCGCTTGACAATTCCAGGCAAACACGACCTTCATTTTAAACCCTCAACTGCCCGGTTTTTACCCCAATAGGCATACTATGGCGAGCAATTCCTCATTTAATTAATTTTTGTTAATCGTAGTGATTTCCTGCCTGTATTCTCACAGAGCTGATTCTATCCTGAGTATCTTTAATTTTTGATCGATACTTGTTAAAGGTACTTCATCATAAATAGAACAAGGGATGGAAATTAGAGCGATTGATACGCGGGGGTTGGACTGGACTGGAGACGCCCTAGCAATTGGATTATTTGAAGATGCCGTAGAGTTGACTGGCGATTTGGCTTCTCTTGATGAAAAGCTAGCCGGGACGATGCAGGAGCTGATTTCTGAGACTGAATTTAAGGGAAAACCAGGTAGCAGCGCTGTTACTCGCGTCGGCAGTAATAGCCCCATCCGCAAAATTATCCTAGTGGGATTAGGTAAACAAGATGGGCTAAAATTAGACGCTCTGCGGCGGGCAGCGGCTGTTGTTGCACGTTCGGCCAAAAAGGAGAGGTGCAAAACTCTGGCTCTTAGCCTGCCCATCTTCAATGATGATGCTTCCTCGACGGCTCAGGCACTAGCAGAAGGCATACACCTCGCCCTACACCAGGATAATCGCTTTAAATCAGAATCCGAAGACAAGGGGCCTGCACTCGAAACAGTCGATTTACTAGGTTTGAGCGGTCAAGATGAGGCTATTACCCGTGCGGGGCAAATCGCTGCGGGTGTTATTTTGGCAAGGGAATTGGTGACTGCGCCTGCAAATGCAGTTACGCCTATTACTATGGCAGAAACAGCACAAGCGATCGCGCACGAACATGGCCTAGCTTTAGAAATCCTGGAACGAGAAGAATGTGAAAAGTTGGGCATGGGCGCTTTCTTGGGTGTTGCCCAAGCTTCCGATTTACCGCCCAAGTTCATCCACCTCACCTACAAACCAGAAGGAACGCCCCGCCGCAAAGTGGCAATTGTCGGTAAGGGTCTAACTTTTGACTCTGGCGGACTGAACATCAAAGGTGCTGGCAGTGGCATCGAAACCATGAAAATGGATATGGGTGGCGCTGCGGCAACTTTGGGCGCCGCTAAGGCAATCGGTCAGATTAAACCCGATATCGAGGTTCACTTTATCTCCGCCGTAACCGAGAACATGATCAGCGGTCGCGCCATGCGCCCAGGCGATATCCTCACCGCCTCCAATGGCAAAACGATTGAGGTCAACAATACTGACGCCGAAGGTCGTCTTACCCTCGCGGATGCCCTAGTGTTTGCCGATAAGCTGGGAGTTGATGCCATCGTTGACTTAGCGACGCTTACTGGTGCTTGCATCATTGCCTTGGGCGATGATATTGCTGGCATGTGGAGTCCCGACGATGCGCTTGCCGCCCAAATTGCTCAAGCATCTGAACTCGCTGGCGAAAAGATGTGGCGGATGCCTTTAGAAGAAAAATATTTTGAAGGTATCAAGTCCCCAATTGCCGACATGAAAAACACTGGCCCTCGTGGTGGTGGGTCGATTACGGCGGCGCTGTTCCTCAAGCAATTTGTTAAGGATACGCCTTGGGCGCACTTAGACGTTGCTGGGCCAGTTTGGAGTGATAAAGAAAACGGCTACAACAATTCTGGCGCTACTGGCTACCCCGTCCGCACCTTAGTTAATTGGGTATTGGGCAACAACTAATTTTTGAGCGATCGCTTGTTAGTTGTTAGCAGTTAATTGTTAGTTCATTGTTCGTTGAAAAACGAACAATGAACCATCAACATTAGTTTTATAATCCTCAACATTTTGCTAAAGCAGGGGCTTTAGGCGCGATTAGAACCATTTCTTGTTCTATAACTTCTTGGCGAATGCAGTGAGCTTTATGATTGACTTTTCGCGAGAAAACGGCTATTGCTAAATATTTCCAAGCTGTTAGTGAAAACATTGCTGGATAAGCCATCGCCAATGCAGTTGCAGGTTTTCTTTGCTTCAAACTAACTACGCTCCAATGCAACTTGAGATAGCCGTGAATATCTTCAAGGGCTGGTAAAGATGAGCGATGGTTTTCACTCACTAACTTATATATGCGGTCTTTGATCAAGATACTTGTATCTAGCCGCTTTTCTAGGGAAAACTTTTTATTATATCCACCCGGCCACAGCGTCCGGTAGGCGAGATAATCATTTAAAAATACCGCATCCCCATACTGTGCGATTCTCACCCAAGAGTCGATGTCGTCGCAGTTGGTGTCTAAAGCAGAATCCCAGCCGCCTGACTTAATAAAAGCATCTCTTTGAAAGGCGACTTGCACTGGCGTACCAAAAGGTACAACTTCCATCAACATACCGTAGTGGATATCTTCCTGGGGCACGTAAAATGACTTCCCTGGACCGCTAGACTGGGTGCGGGTGATTTCGGAACCGCTGTCATCGACTTGAATGGCTTGACAGGAACAGAGAACCGCTTGGGGACGTTTAGCGATCGCTCTGCTCATTTCTTCTATACAATTGGGAGCCAGATAATCATCGTCATCTAGCGGCTTTATCCATTGTCCCCTGGCTGCACTGACGCCAGCATTTAGCGTTGCTGAGTGTCCGAGATTAACTGAGTTGCGCTGGTAAACTACGCGATCGCCTAAACTGCTGATATATTCTTGCGTACCATCATCCGAGCAGTCATCTGCCACCACAACTTCACAAGGCCAGGTTTGAGCCAGAGCCGATTCTACAGCCCGCCGCAACAAGGGTAAACGATTATAGGTTGTTATAACAATGCTGAATTTCATTATGTAAGGCATCCCCCTGCTTAGATGTTGAGTGCTTTATGGCTCGTAAACATTTGGTCAATCGGTAATTTTATGAGCTGAGAACGGAGACTTTTCTGTGTTCCTTCCAGTACCTTTGGTAAAGTCCTTTTTTTGGCTGTATTGAAAATATTTAGGTAAGTTTTTCCGACCCCAATAGTTAGAGCAGATTTGCGAGTTTCGCAATAGCGCAAAGTTTACGCCTCCCTGACGGATAACTACCGCAAATGGGGCAAACGACTTTGGATGCTGCGAAATTCTGATGCACCTAAGACAATTGTGCTTCCTCGTTCGCGATCGCGCCTCAGCAAGTCAACGTATTTTTTTTATCACTAGAAAAAGTTTTTTCCCGTCCCTCCCGTAATTTCTCGGAGTTACGGACGCTATTGTAAAGTTGTCTTTTATTACTTTTAGACTATAGTATGATGTAACCAAAGGTCAGCGAGCTGCGCTCGCGCTACTGTCATCGGCCAAAAGTATGGAAAATGCTTGTAATGGCGATGTCACCACGATTGGGGAAGGGAACGTTTCGCCACTTTTTAGCTGATAAAGTTAGCTAATGAACATTTAAATCGGTTGCGTTCAAGTCTTGTTAAAAAAGTAACAATTCCTCTATTTACCACAATAGGTAGCTTAAAGGTGTGACAGCTTATTAAGTTTTGGGGGTAGCAATCGTAGCGATCGCTCTTTTATGGAACAAAACGCGCCAAAATGCCCAAGGCGATCGTTCTTTTTGTTGAATTATAAGATAGCATCCAACGCAACAAAAAGCGCAACGCCCAACGCCCAAGTGATGGCAACAATAAAAGTAGCAGCCGTCTCAAGATCTCTTGCAATAGCCAAAGCAGCAACACGGTTGCTAACTGAAGGAATGGATGCAATAACCAAAATTCGTCTAACTTACTAATAATTGTGGCGGCTACGATTAGCAAAGATAGACCCCAAGAGAGCCAACTTAACAATAGATATGTTTTGAGACGCAGGCTGTTTAGCAGTTGAGAGATTAGCCAGTAGTGTGCAGTAGCGATCGCTCTACACCTTTCTCCATTCTCCAAACAATCGCGCCTAATTTGATGAATAACATCCCCATCGAGGGCAATTACACTCCGCATCACGATAGTTTCAGCGGCTAAGTGTTGGCTTACAGGTTGATAGTAATAGCTACAGAAAGTTAAGCCAGACTGTAAGCGGCTTTCTGCATCCAATAGCGCATAAGAGCGCAACGCAGCCAGCAGATGCCGAGGAATGTAGAGGCCTCTTCCAGTTGCTTTGGCTAGTAGAATGCGATCGAGGACTGTTGGATGTAAGTTAAATCTAATAAAGCGAGACTGTACCCGCTTTTGCTCGTCTTTGACTTCCTCGATTTTAATATACTCTTCTAGATTCAGGTCTTGCCTAGAGGAAATAGAAAAATAATTTCGCACTAGCGTCTGCACTCACACCAATTTAATATTCTGGATATCCGGATGCTGAGCTTAATTCATACTTCAAAATTTGCAGTTTTGTTCAATTGCGGTTATTAGAGCCGTTGATCGAAGCAACTCTACTAGCAAGGGATTCCACTAAATTTACCATAAACTCTAATAGTCCGTGCCACTGCTTTTCGCCAGATATAACTCCTTCTCTGTGTATATCTAAAATAATATCTTTATGGGCATGATCTAAAACTTTTTCATGGTAACGATTGATAATATCGCCATCCAACTGCATAACTGTTTGGGCATAGATAAGGTCAGTTGTAACATCCTCTTCAGGGTCTTCTGAATTATCTGCCTCACTTTTTCTAAGCGCCCTATTGCGATTATCAAGCGCCGCTTTCAGCTCATTAATCTTACGCAAACTGCGTAAAAATCGGCCATCGCTAAGAATAATTTGAATCTTTTCAATCTCAGCAATCGGATTAGCAGATGCGCTCAGAGGGTTAGGAAGTTTTGTATTTTGAGGGTCTATTTGTATCCCTGTATCACCGAGTATTTGGTAATATTCCCTTAATTCTGGAGCTTCCATTTCTGAAGCTTCATTCTCAATCAGGTACAGGCAATACTCCATTTCCAGCTTTTTGCGTATATTCAGGTAACGAGCTTGCAGCGACGGATGGATTTTCCTGTTTTCAATATATTGGGGGGATATCAGGTAAATGTCTCGATACGCTTCCCAAGCAATAAACTTGTTGCCAGTAATCTGCTCCACGACCATAGTATTTACTTCTAAAGCCGTGATGTCAATTAACACATCGCTTAGGGAACTTAGAAAGTTGTCTAATTTCCTCCGCAGACGAGGATTAACATCTTTGACTTTTTTCCTTTGAGAATTTACCACAGTTATTTTCCTACCTATTCGCGATTGCTCTGGGTGCTGGGTTTACTCGGCGGTGGAGGTGGGGGTACGGTTGGCTGGGAAGGTAGTAGACCAGCAAAAGGATCATCGTCGTCGAAAGCAGCTAGTAAATCTGAGTTATCGCTGCTAACTTCAGATAGATCTAAAGATAAGTCCCCATCGGGTAACTGGTCAAACAGCGAATCTTCTATACTGGGGGATGGTGATGGGGGTTTGGTTTGTGGCGGTGATGGTTGTGCAAACAAATCATCTATCGCATCGCCAGAAACATCACTAAGGCTGGCGATCGCGTCTGGTGTATCCAACCAATCAGAATTATCCTCAAAGACAATTGTTTCTTCAAATTGGTCGTCTTCCAAGTTTGGCGTTAAGCCAGAAGTGCGATCGCGACCCGCCTCGACTTCTACAGCGGTAATGTCTGCAAAAATATCAAACTGGTCAAACTCATTGTTTGTCTGAGATGAATTAGCACCCCCAGACATTACCTCTGAGGTCCCTGGGTAAGGTTCCAGTTCTTCAAGGGAAAACTCTTCCCAGTTTTCTATTGCCAAATCACCAGCCATACCATTCTGCATCAGTGGGACGCCGAACGGGTCTGCTTCCTCGACAACCAGTTCCTCCCACCCTTCATCTGTGTCTAGATCTAAAGACCCCAGACTTGGTATTCCTGTCTGTTGGGGAGGTTCCGGCTCCACCAAGTCGCCCCACTCGTCCTCTGTACCCAAGCCTAAAGACTCCAAACTTGGTGTTGCTTCTGGTGATGCTTGCGGCTCCAACAAATCACCCCACTCGTCCTCTGTGCCCAAACTTGGTGTTGCTTCTGGTGATGCTTCCGGCTCCACCAAGTCGCCCCACTCGTCCTCTGTGCCCAAGTCTAAAGACTCCAAACTTGGTGTTGCTGCTGTTGGAGGTTCTAGGTCTTGATCCACCAAGTCGCCCCAGTCTTCATTGGTGTCTAAAGCTAAAGACTCTAGGCTTGATGCTGGTGGTGAGGATTCTAGATCCCCTAAGTCTACCCAGTTTTCGTCTGTACCCAAGTCTAAAGATTCTAAACTTGGTGCTGTTGGTACAGCTTCTTCGTCTACTAAGTCACCCCAATTTTCATCCGTCCCCAAGTCTAAAAATTCCAAACTTGGTGCTGGTGATGCTGAGGCTTGTTCTTGGGCAAAATTGGTCCAGTTTTCATCCGTGCCTAAGTCTAAAGATTCTAGATTTAGTTCTGGTGATGCTGAGGCTGGTTGTTCTACTAAGTCCGCCCAGTTTTCATCCGTCCCCAAGTCTAAAGATTCCAAAGTTGGTGCTGCTGTGGGTGAGTCTTCAGCATCCACTACGCCTCCCCAGCTTTCATCCGTCCCCAAGTCTAAAGATTCCAAACTTGGTGCTGCTGATGCTGATAAGTGTTCGCTGGCCAAATTTGGCCAGTTTTCATCTGTGCCTAAGTCTAAAGATTCTAAGCTTGGTGCTGCTGTTGGCTCGTCTTCAGCATCCCCCAAGTCCACCCAGTTTTCATCTATGCCCAAGCCTATAGCTTCCAAACTTATTGCTGCTGAGAGGGGCGGGGGTTGATCTGCAAGCAAGTCCCCCCAATCCTCATCGCTATTGGCTGGACTTTCTTCTGGGAAAGGTTCCAGTTGGTCTAATACCGAGCCATCTTCGCTTACCAATTCGTCAGTGTCTTGATGTGGAGGATTGGTGCGCGGCTCTTCTGGAAAAGACTCCAGTTGATTTAATAGCGACTCCTCCGACCATTCGAGATCTGTGTCTAGGTTTGCGGTATCTTCTGGGGAGGCAGTTGAAGCTTCCAAATCGTTGTAGCTTGTGAAGTCATCCTGCTCAGAAGCGAGATTTCCTCTGCTTTCTTGTGGAAAAGCCTCTAACTGGTCTAATACTGAATCAGCATTTTCGTCTGAAAACAGGTCTGTTACTGCATCTGGCGATGCTGGTGCTTCTGAGAAAGGCTCTAGTTCATCTAATATCGAATCCGCCGAGTTGGATTCTGTTTCTAAGTCGGCTGGGTGTAGATTTTCTCGATCGGCCAAGCTTCCAGCGATCGCTGCTGTTCCCCCTACAACTATGGTTGTCCCTAGTGTTGCTGGCGTCCAAGGGAAGTTATCGGGTTGCGCTTGGTTTGTTGGGGCGTCTGTGGGAGCGATCGCGTCAAAGTCAAACTCATCATTTGAGTAAGCTTGGGCGTTTCTATCAGCGATCGCTCTCGTCTCATCGGGAAAGGGCGGCTCAATATCGTATACTTCCGCCTCAATTGCCTGATTTGCCCCACTATTCTCATCTGGCGGCAAAAACTCCGGCTCCCCACCAGGCAACAACGCTGGCTCAAAGTCTTCAGCATCGGGATTTGTTTGCCGCAGTTTCACCAAAATCCCAAATAACTTTTGCAAACTCTTGAGGTTGTTCTCAATAAATTTGTGGCTGTCCTGAACTTGCTGCTGGTGGAATTGTCGCAGTTCTCTGTAAGGCCCGCCCCCAATAAACTTGTTGCCAACCTCGTTCTCTATATCGCCTCCGACCATATTGATGCGGGTTCGCAGGCGATGACCGGGTAAGGATCGCTCTACTCCAGAGGAAGAAACCTTGGCGTCTGAGTCTTCAGACAATGACACCCATGTGGTAATTTCCAACTCTGCGGCTTTGCCCAGTGCTAGGGCAAGAGCCTCAACTATTTTGCCAGCTTTGAGTTGTTCTTTGAAGTCGTCACTAGACGCCATGATCGTAGTTCCCCTAAAATCTTGCGGTTCGCTTGCCGATGCGTAGTGCGAAACTTGTTATCAATCGCTGCAACTAAGGTAAATTTTCGCGATGAGTGGGAGAAAGGGCAGGATTTCCCTCATTGCGACGGCGTGACACTGGCTGTAGCTGTGCCAGGGTGCTTGCCATAACTGTAAATAGTTGTTGCAACGTTGCCAAGTTCTTCTGGATAGTCTCGCGTCCTTCGTTAACTTGGTCTTGGTGAAATTGCCGCAGTTCGGTGTATGGCCCGTTACCAATAAACTGGGTACCAACTTCGTTGTTAATGTCACCCTCTACAATATTGATGCGGGTTCGCATACGATATCCGGGTAGGGGCTGATCTGGATTTGATGATGCCCTAGTGTCTGTGTCACCGGACGAAACCCAGGTGGTTATTTCCAGTTCAATGGCTTCGCCTAGTGCCAGGGTGAGGGCGTCAACTATTTTGCCTGCTTTAAGTTGTTCTTTGAATTCGTCACTTACTGCCATAACCTTAACCCCTCGGTTTTTTGTGAATATTGCTAAGATTAGACGCAAAATTGCTTTGACTATACCAAGCTTTTACGCCACCTTAACAAATTTCCCTGTGATTGGGCATGGGAAGTCCGGAGTCCGGAGTCCGGAGTCTCGACGCCGATTTATCGCGTCTCCTAATTCCCCCCCGGAACCCTTGTCTCGACGCCGATTTATCGCCATTCGCCATTACCAGTAGTCTGTGGCATCATATCCCAGTTCGCGGAGCATCAAGCGCAACAGGGGGAGGCTAAGGCCAATCACGTTGGTGTGGCAACCTTCGATTTTTTCGACAAAAAGCCCGCCCTTGCCTTCAAGGGCAAAGCAACCAGCACAGCTAAGGGGTTCCCCGGTGGCAACGTAGGCGGCAATCTCGCGATCGCTTGCATCGGCAAAGTACACTCTGGTGACTTGACATCGCACTAAAATTGTGTGTTCTTTAGTTGTGTCAATTAAGGCGTGACCAGTGTAGAGGTCGCCGTATGAGGAGCGCATTTTTTGCCAACGGGCGATCGCTTGTTCGGGAGAAGCTGGCTTTCCATAAATCTCGCCCTTTACTGCTAAAACCGAATCGCACCCTAACACCAATGCATCTGTAAACTGACTGGCGACAGTTTCAGCTTTGCGAGTCGCAAGAATCTGCACCAGTTGGGCTGGATCGTTCTCTTGAACTAAAGATTCATCAAAATCGCTGGGGGAAACCAGTGATTCAATCCCAGCAGTTTGCAACAAGCGACGACGGGCGGGAGAAGCTGAGGCTAATACAAATTTTGGGGTTTTGCCTCGTTGGAGTGTCTCCGCATCGGATGATTTTGGATTGATAATCTCTGGCATGGCAACTTAGTTATAAGACAAAGCGATGAATGTTTTTGACCGCATGGCGATCGCCAACCACCGCTTTAGTAAACTGAAAACGAATTGACGATTTGCTCAAACAGCGGTTTCAATTTTGTCCAGCGTGCTTCGGTTGTGGAAGCGTTGAAAGAGAAAAGTTTGCCTCGGCTGATGGCGACACTAGCAAGATCGTGGCGTTTCTGAGAAGGTAGCTTAACGGCGTATTCTATTATGTAGTAAGTTTTAGAGCCTTCTTGACGTGATTCGGCATTGACTAATTCGGCTTTGCGACCTGAACTGGGAGGCGCGATCGCATTTTTCGACAGCTTGTACCCCACTTCCCCTGGTGTCCCCAGATCTGCGAGAGTTTTATTATCGGGAACTGGGCTAATTACAACGCTGACGTTCTCAGTCTGCTCGATCAGATCGTGGAACACAACATCGGCTCCACCAGTCACCTGCACCGGAAGCCAGCCTGTAGGATACATAAACTGATAGCCGTCTGTACTATCGATGTAGCTTTTCAAGCCGCTGGTGGCATTGGCTGACTGACAACTTTGTATGCTCACCAGCACTAACACCAGCAGTAAGGCTGCAAGCCGTTTCAGCATTTACGCTCTTCCTTAAAATAGTTTTAAATGCTCAACCTACCTTGTTGTCTAATTTTCCCATTGATAGTCAAATAAGCGCATGAACAAGATTCAAATAACGTCCGTAATTTTAGGAATCTCAGCGCTAGCGATCGCGCTTCCCTCTCCTGCTGGGGCTGCTGTTGAGCCAACGACGCTACACTTAGCTGCTGCCAACAAGCAGCAGCTAAGTGCGGTTGATTTGTACAATCGGGGAGTGGATAAGCTTGATGGTGGCGATTATAGAGGAGCGATCGCGGATTTTGATGCTGCTATCCGTCTCGACCCTAACGATTCTGAGGCTTTCTACAACCGGGCTTATACCCGCCACATCTTAGGTCAAGTTCAAGAAGCCATTAACGATTACACTGAGGCGATTCGCATTAAGCCGCAGTACGCTAATGCTTACGGTAATCGTGGCTATGCTCACTACATTCTCAAAAATTATCAAGCAGCGATCGCAGATTGTACTGCTGCGCTTCGTATCAATTCCAACAACGCTGATGCCTACATCTACCGCGCCAATGCCCTGGACGATACTGGCAAAACTAAAGCCGCCCTCGAAGACTACAATCAGGCTTTAAGTATCAACCCCAAACACGCTAGGGGCTATTACAACCGCGCTGTTGCTCACAACCGACTAAAAGAACCGCAAAAGGCCCTTGAGGATTACACAACTAGCATCACTCTCGATGCTAAGTTTCCTGACGCTTATTACAATCGCGGCGTTACCTATGTTGAACTTGGTAACAAACCAAAAGCAGCTCAAGACTTCCAGAAAGCCGCAGAGCTTTTTAAGCAACAAGGAAAAACAGACAACTACCAACAGACATTGAACGCTTTAAAAACCGTTCAGCAGTAGATAGTACAGGGCTAACTATGGACTTTGGACTGTTAGAGCCGTTTATTTTCTAGAACTTACGCACAACTTACACAAATTTAGTGCCCTAGATTTTCTTTAACGCTTATTTCCCAGCTTCTTCTGGGAGATAGGTGTTTGAAGATCTATATGTAAGTTCTATTGTCTAAAGTCCACAGTTGGAATTTTAAAATTTAGCCTACGCTTGATACCGATACTGCCACAAACATTAAGCTGCCAAGCAGAACAACCGCACCTATGCCCAAGAAGATGTAGTTGCGCTGTTCATTCTTGGTTGGTGGCTCCGCCGTGTAAACTTTTGGTTCGCGTGCAAAGTTGTTCAGCCGTCCGCCTTCTTCTGTGGTGTATGGCATAAATAATATCCTCAGCTTGTTTCTTTACTAAACTTAACATAAGTTATGAAAAAACTCTCATTTTGAAGAAAAAAATCTTTACAAATTTTAAAATTAGGGTGAGTATTGCCCACCCTAGCGCCTGTATTGGTTAGCTGGTAGCTCCTACAATCGTCCCGGTGAGGGGAGAACTAGCGCTGGCGTAAACTTTGACGGGTATGCGTCCGGCACTATAGGCAAGACGACCTGCTTCAACAGCCATACCCATAGCTTTGCCCATAGCAACGGGATTTTTGGCGCAAGCGATCGCTGTATTAATCAAAGTGGCATCAGCTCCCAACTCCATCGCTAAAGCAGCCTCGCTAGGCGTACCAATCCCAGCATCCACAACTACAGGAACCCTAGCATTCTCAATGATGATCTGAATATTCGCCTCATTCTTTATCCCCTGTCCGGAACCAATAGGCGACCCCAGAGGCATCACCGTCACGCAGCCCACTTCTTCTAAACGTTTAGCCAGCAACGGGTCAGCATTAATATAAGGCAACACGGCAAAGCCTTCCTTCACCAGTTTCTCTGCCGCTTCCAAAGTACCGAATGGGTCAGGTAGCAGATATTTAGCGTCGGGAATAACCTCCAACTTGACAAAATTATTGTCCTCCTGTCCCAACAGCTTCGCCATCTCCCGCCCCAGACGCGCCACTCGGATAGCTTCTTCAGCAGTTTGACAACCAGCAGTGTTGGGCAGCATCCAAAGTTTCGTCCAGTCTAAGGCTTCTGCCAGCCCTTCGTGTCCCGGCGCTTTAGTTTGCACGCGACGCACCGCAACTGTGACAATTTCGCTGCCACTTGCAGCAATACTTTGCCGCATATCTTCTAAACTGCGATATTTGCCAGTTCCTGTCATCAGACGAGAGCGGAACTTTCGACCAGCAATAATTAATAAGTCAGAATTGGATGTTTCAAGCGACTGAGCTAGATGATCAGTATTATTTGTGGTTAATTGCGGCATAACTGGGGTCGCCGTTTCTAGGCGAGATGAGGAATCAGGCGATGGGCTAAATAATTTTGAATTATTAGATTGCTTGTCAGATTCAACAATTTCTAATTTTTGAGAATTAGACACCAATCCATAATTGTTTTGCTTTTTGCGCCTTGTTTCTTTAGCGTAGAACCTGGAGTAGTGAAAACTATCGAGGAGCGCGTCAGACTTTTGATTTAAGATATGGTCTGCCAGTAGCGAAGCAGTTATCGGCGCTAGCAAAATACCATTGCGATAGTGCCCCGTAGCCAGAGTTAAATTTTCGCACGGGCTGGAGCCAAGAATTGGTAACTCATCTGGCGTCGCTGGCCGAAATCCCCACCAGAATTCCTCTACTGCCCATTGTTCTAAAGCGGGATAGAGACGAATTGCCCGTTCTAGCAATTTTTGCATCCCGGCTGGCGTGTTGTGCGGAGTAAATCCCACATCTTCGCTGGTGGCTCCTATTATCAGGCGTCCGTCTTGACGCGGGACGATGTAAATTTCACTGCCATACAAAATTCGTTGTAGGGGTAATTCATAAGTTGCGGCTAAGGGAACCCGCACGGATAGCATTTGACCTTTTTTAGGACGTACCGGGAGTGGTAACAACTGGTTTGACCAAGCACCACCAGCTAGAATATATTGTTCGGCTTGCCAATCACCTGAAGCTGTCTTGACGCTGACGATTCGCCGATTTTTTTGCCCGAATGCTTCTGCTGCTATTCCTTCTGGCAAATTGACGCCCAATTGTTCGGCGGCCATTCGCAGAGATTGAGTCAGCGTTCTATTATCTACTTGAGCATCTTCGGGATACCACCAGCCACCAATGACATCTGCGCCCAGTCCGGATTGATGGAGATGAATGGCATCTTTATCTAACCAAATTGCTGATGAGGACTGACCCTTGTGTTCATAAACCGGAGCCAAAATACCGCAGGGCCAGTATCCAGCCGTAACGCCAGTAATATCTTCTAGCTTGCGAATCCATTCTGGATACAGCGACCTACTTCGCAAGCATAAATCCAGCATTGGGCCGGGGGGGATGCCCTCGGCTTCAGGTGCTAGCATTCCAGCGGCGGCATGGGCGGCGGCTTGTTTAAAGTCGCGGCACAAAACGGTGACTGATGCCCCGCGTAGTCTCAGTTCAATTGCGAGTGTAAGGCCGATTATACCGCCGCCGATGATGATAATGTCACTTGCCAAGTTCATTTATTGTTAGTTTTTATAGCGGTTTGCATTATCGAAACTACAATTAGTGTCTTGGAATATGGTATAGCTTAATTAACACCTATTGTGGTTTGAATTGTACTTTCGCCTGCTCGTGCTTGTCTTTATAATCCCTATTAGGGATTGAAACTAACAACTATTAAGTACCGATTGCAAATTTTATACAAGCGATTCACCAGAGCGCTGGAATTCCTTGGTTGCTGTCTGATTCTGAATCGCTGCTAGGCTCTGGCTCGGTTTCTGGGGATGGCTCTGGGCTGGGTTCAGCTGGCGTATCTTCAACTGGACTGGCTTGGGGTTGAGAAGTTGAGTATGTTGCTGTAGAAGTCCTGGATTTTGCACTTTGGCGACTGGGTGTAAATTGCCTGCCGAGTGCGGTTCCCACTAGCATAGCAACTGCTACTGCCAATATAATTCCTGCAAGCCATTTATACATCGCCACGACGTAAAACCTATGAGTTGCTGAAGTTTTTTACTGCTAATTTGACTTTGCTACACGTTGATATGCAAGTCAAGAGTTAAAAGGCATAAATGCAAAAAGAAGAAAAGCTGTGAGCTTTAAAACTTTTGGCTAGTGCGGGGGCAAATTAAATGTGAAACAGCTTATTGGAGATTATTTGCGGAGTTTAAAAAGCAATCAGCATAATTAATAAATTCTCTGGACTGTAAATCTTCACAGTTTGGCTAAGTACACAGTTTCGCAAAATAATATACTGTCTTGGAAACTTGAAAAGTGCGATCGCCTCCAACTTTTTGTGAACTAACGCTTTTATCCGTCAATAATGCTGTGTCCTAGATTTTACCTCAAATTTCGCTGTTTTTAGGCTAATTTTCCACGCTTAATTATCTTTCAGGAGGATAATTGTTAAGCGTAAGCCATCTGCCTGTAGGGAATGTCATAAACGATCGCATCCCAGGTATGAATGATGGAAACGCCTATTTTTTGCCTGCTAAATAGGTACTGAATCTAATGAATGGGGAGCGAGGCGATCGCATAGCCATCTTCTGAGGTTTGACGCACTTCGGCTATCTGCTGACGATAATTAGCAACGTCACGTCGATTGAGGAACACTAGGGCATAATCACTTTGCCCTAGTGTTCTGTCGCCGGCATTCCGTTGTCATTTATTAAAAAAAATCCACGAGCTGTAGGAGAGTAGCGCATTTTCCGGCAGCCTGAAAAATTGATTTAATTATAGGACTGCCAGTATATTCCCTGAGTTAGCTACTAGGGCGACTCATTCTTGCGAGAGATATAACGCTTAGGCTTGATAAAACTAATGCCTTTGACAGAGAGCGATCGCTCCCAAGGAGTATTTTTTTATGGTAAATACTTTTGCACAACGCTCCAACCAGTTAGGGAAACCCAAATGAATCCTACCAGTAGGGTCATATTAACGCCAACGTGGAGCGATCGCACCCAAGGACGTTGCGGGCTAATTTGAGTTGCACTACCTGCTGATATTAATATCAGTACCACAACGGCTAACCCAGCCCACAAGTGTGACGAGTGACCAAGCGTGCCGTAGTGACCAAGCGTGCCTACAATTCCAATAGCCAGTAACAGCAACACCAGACCTACAGCGATCGCCCCGGTACCATAATGTAAAGGGCGCAACCAGCTAGGGCGCGGCTGTCGGGAACGCCGAATCGAAAACATTGCCAAGCCGCTTATTGCCAAAATCAGATAAGCCAAAAGCGCAAAGCCCATTGACCAAGCAGCTATTTTCCAGAGCCAAATAAAAGAAGGTAGATTCAACTTTAATGCGTTTGTCGTGAGGATAAAATACAACTACCGACGCCAGACATCGTATATTCTAGCCAATAGCTGTCAGACTTTCACGTGTTTGTGAGTCAAATAGTTTTCTATAAATTTTTCCATAAAAAAGGTTGCCTCTATCGGCAACCCAGTCAATCCTTAAACCAAAAATGGGTTTTAGTTAATAGAAGCAGTTGTTAAAGGTTCTGCAATTTGTCTTGTTTTCTTATTATGAGAATGAATCTTCTGATTATTATGGGTTTTTTCTTGGCTCGGTGCAGCAATCAGATCTGTATCAGATTGATTTTCTTCATCCATGCACAGCTTCGAGCATGATATTTTATCTGAAATAATCGCGCTTGCCATCATCCCCGTGTGAATTTCCAGAACCGCTTCGGGAACTGATTCAAACACTAAACGTTGTCCGGGGAAGACAACGCGCTCGAAATACCAGTTAATAATATTAGCGATTCGAGCAATCTGAATTTGGCTCGTAGCATTAACGTAGCAGCATAGTATCGAGCCGTCGCTATCCGATGGAAGCGGATCTAGAATTTGAGCCATGAGTGCAGAGGAGCTTAGCGCTTACTAGAGTATTACGTTTACAACGTAACACTAAGCGATCCCCGGTTACTGTAACCCCGATTACCATATGAATATTTATCTGTTAATTTCTACCTAAAGTTGGATGAGCAAACTTACCAAACGTATAGAGACAACAAAATTTTCTTTATCCAAAAATAACCGCTTAGGGGGATGTGCGATGTAGCGCTACTTTTGCTGGTATTGCTTGCGCGATCGCCAGCTATTTTTCTTTTTTGGTAAACTTTTTCCCCTATTATTGCACAACAAGAGCAACTGGGGCGAAAATAGCCACACAGATGAGGAAGGTAAGTGGTATCGTAAAGTTATATGAAAATATTTTCACAATAATTAAAGAGAGGGCTGTAGCAAAAGCCTAAATGGCAGCTTGGAAATAGCTTTGATACACGTTTTGTATCTGACGATACAAAACGTCGCCGAACTACCACGTGAATGGAAAGCGATCGCTCTAAGATAAGCGCTTTTAGCATTTCTTCAGAGTCGTGAGAGTAGTAAATCTGAATACAGAAAATTGCGATGGAACAACGAATTCTCTACGTCCGGCTCCCGTGCAATCCGATCTTCCCGATTGGGGTTGTGTATTTATCAGATCACGTCCATAAGCTATTCCCACAAGTAGAGCAACGCATCTTTGACTTGGGGACGGTACCACCGCTGGATTTTGCAGGTGCGCTCGATAACTGCGTAGATGAATTCAAACCAACGCTGCTAGTCTACTCTTGGCGCGACATTCAGATTTATGCACCAGTGGGAGGTAGAGGCGGCAACCCGCTACAAAACGCCTTTGAGTTCTATTATGCCCAGAATCCCTTCATTAAGTTGCGGGGAGCTTTGGGAGGATTGCGATTGGCAGTTTCGTACTATACAGAATTGTCGCGCAACTTAGGGTTAATCAAACGAGGGCTAAAACGCGCCCAAAAATATAATCCAGAGTCTCGCGTCATCGTCGGTGGTGGTGCGGTAAGCGTATTTTACGAACAGTTGGGAAAAAGCCTACCAAAAGGGACAATAGTCTCGGTTGGAGAAGGCGAGGCATTGCTGGAAAAACTGTTAGGTGGGAAAGATTTGGGGGATGAGCGGTGTTATGTGGTGGGAGAGACAATAGCCCGCGATCGCATGATCCACGAAGCGCCAGCTAACATAGAAAAAACCGCCTGCAACTACGACTACATAGAAAAAATCTGGCCGGAATTTCAATATTACCTGCAAGACCAAGACTTCTATATAGGAGTGCAAACAAAACGCGGTTGTCCCCACAACTGCTGCTACTGCATTTATACAGTCATCGAAGGCAAGCAAGTACGCATCAATCCAGCAGATGAAGTTGTAGCAGAAATGCAGCAACTTTATAACAGAGGTATCCGCAACTTCTGGTTTACCGATGCTCAGTTTATCCCAGCCCGAAAATTTATAGACGACGCCGTTGAGTTATTGCAGAAAATTCTCGACGCCGGGATGGACGATATCCACTGGGCGGCTTATATTCGGGCAGACAACCTGACACCAGAGTTGTGCGAATTGATGGTAAAGACGGGAATGAACTATTTTGAAATAGGCATTACCAGCGGTTCGCAAGAACTTGTCAGGAAAATGCGAATGGGCTACAACCTGCGTACCGTCTTGCAAAACTGCCGCGACTTAAAAGCTGCTGGCTTTAACGATTTGGTTTCAGTCAATTACTCATTTAACGTAATAGACGAACGCCCAGAAACCATTCGCCAAACTCTAGCCTACCATCGGGAACTAGAGCGTATCTTTGGAGCAGATAAAGTCGAACCAGCGATCTTCTTTATTGGATTGCAACCGCATACCCATTTAGAAGAATATGCATTCGACAATAATATCCTCAAAGAGGGATATAACCCCATGAGCTTAATGCCTTGGACAGCCAAGAAATTACTTTGGAATCCAGAACCTCTCGGCTCCTTCTTTGGAGAAATTTGCCTGCAAGCATGGCGAAAAAATCCCAATGATTTTGGTCGAGAAGTTATGAATATTTTAGAGGAAAAGCTAGGTTGTGCTGAATTGGAACAAGCATTATCTGCACCAATTGAGCAAAAAGAAAAACAATTGGCAGGTGTTTCTTAATTGTCGCGCCCTATATTCTAAGTGTGTCCCCGGAGGATATTGGCTAGCTTGCAACCAAGCCAACTCGGCGGATTAGCACAATTAAGGTGGCATTTCCGGACTCCTCCTTAAAACTCTCTTACTCTGATACCTCTGCGCCTCTGCGGTTCGTTAAATTAAGCCCAAAATCATGTTAGAAGGTTCAATTTTACAACAGCTGGAAGTTGCCCACAGACCGGGCAAAAGACCAATCAGATTTGGGGTGTACTATAAAAACACCCTAGTTGCTTTGTGCCATGCGCTGGAAGACCATATATTAAATGACCCAGGTTCGCCTTTGGCGATCGCAGCCTTCCAGCAAGGGAAATGGTATCTGCAAGAAGCAGATCGCTATAGCGAATTAGCACAAAAATCCCGTCAAATCGTTATTATGGCGGCATCAGATGCAGGTTTTGCAGAACACCCCACAAGCAACCTGCCTAATGTGGCGCTCGTGGGGTTAGATCGAGCTGATGCAGTGGCGCAAGAGTGGCACTTGATAATATTGTCGCCAACATACACGGCGATGGTGCTTTGTCAAGAGTTATCAGATGAAGATTATGGTGCGGGGGGGCTGCCAGGATCAGACTTGGAGCGGAAGTTCTATGGGTTGTGGACTTTTGAGCCAGAGTTGGTGAAAGAGACAGTAGATATAGCGATCGCTCACGTCGGTCGTTACAACCCAGAACTTGAGCAAAAGCTTATTGCCTATAGAGACGAAATTCAGCCAAAATTAGCATCGCCAGAAGATTTGAGTGCTGTTGTGTCTCGCGTCGTCGATTATCTCCAGCACGGACAAGAAGATTTATCCCTTCCTACCAACTCTCGTCACCAAGCACTGGATCGTAACTTACTATCCAACGAAATCCAAGCGTTTTTGCGGATGGCGCAGTTGATGGATATGGCAGATGTCACCAATCCAATGGCGGCGGCGGAAGTAGTAACGCTGGCAGAAACAATGGGGCAATTGCTAGATTTACCTGCATGGCAAATTAAGCGACTGCGCCTCGCTGGCTTGTTACACCGCCTCGATCCTTTACAGCAGGTAGAAAGCTTACTCGCTCCAACTGCTGCATTTCACTATCAGGAAGATGCACCTTGCTGTCCTTTGACTTGCCCGCTAATTCCAGGGGCGCAAGTCTTGCGAACAATGCCGCGATTGAGGGCAGTTGCCCAAATTATCAGCCACCAAACTGAGTGGTGGAATGGTACTGGTGAGCCTGCTGGATTAAGTGGTGATGACATTCCTCTCGAATCGCGAATTTTAGCGCTAGTTGCAGATTTTCAGTGGCGAGTTAGTAAGAGAAAAGATTCTGATATTGGTCTAGAAGAATGTTTGTCTCAAGCTTTGGCTGAGTGTAGAGAACAGCAGGGTACTCGTTTCGACCCCAAATTAGTTGAAACTTTATCCCTTTTAGTGATGGGTATGCAACAGGGTTTGAGCTTACCAGTTACTCCGAATAACATAACGGCGGGTATGTGGCTGTTAGATGCTAATTTGTATAGCGGTATATCTGTGCATCCCTCTGGTGTTTCAAATTAATGGGGACTGGGGGCTGGAGACTCTTAACTCCCGGCTCCAGACTCCGGACTTTTAATTTCTAATCCCCAATCACAAATTATGGATATTGAAGCGATTCGTTTAGGAAAAATCAAGCAACTGCCAGGGGTAGATTTAGAAGACGAAGATCTATCAAAAGCAGATTTGCGCGGTATCAATTTCGCTGGTGCAAATCTAGTTGGGGTAAACTTCGCTGGCGCAAATTTGGAAAGGGCACGTCTCGATGGCGCTAATTTAATTGAAGCGCAACTCGTAGAGGCTGACTTGCGGGCGAACCTGTTAGGAGCTAATTTAATGCAAGCTGACTTAACAGGAGCTGACTTGCGGGGAAGCAATTTGCGGGGCGCTAACTTGATGGCAACTAAGCTCACTGGCGCTACTTTTTCGGGCGCTTTTTTGAGCGGTGCTAATTTGATGAGCGTGAACTTGCAGGGAGTGGATTTGCGTAGTGCTGATTTACGGGGGGCAAATTTAAGCAGTGCAAATCTCCAAGGTGCGGATTTGCGCGGTGCAGATTTGCGCGGTGCTTTGCTTACTGAAGCGAATTTGGAGGAAGCTGATCTGCGGAGTACAAATTTAGCTGGAGCGAACTTATCGGGAGCTAATTTACTCTGTGCTGATTTAGATGCGGCAAATTTAACTGGGGCTAATTTGGAGAGAGCCTGTGTAGTTGGTACAGGTATGAATGAAGCGGCTGTAATAAAATAACAGCGATCTCTTTTGCCCAAAGAAGACAGCGATCGATTAGTGGAAAAACATTTCCCAAATTGATCGTTCTCGTCATCGCTCCCAAGTCAACTGCTTGGTGAACGTTAGTGTGTGGGCTGATTGCCTACACTCACCAACAAGCCATCTATTGCGATTGACCACAATTCGATCCCCGCTGCTTAACCCGAACTCACGTTATTTAGGTAGTCTTAAGCTGTTCCACAGCTAAGTTGCGTAAAATGGCAATCAAATAACGCATTCTTCTAACGTTATGCCAGAAGAAAGGATTTTTGATAAAACAACTTATTAAATTGCGGTTACAAGATTGCTCAACAGCAGATGAACGCTCAGAAGTTGTTGAAGAACCTCGAAGCCACTATGCCGATTAGCACGACTAAACCTAGCGCCCGACGAAAGTAGTTAACGCCCTCGAATAGCTCCAGCCACGCCCAAGTAAATAAAGAGCCAAAAGCTATTGCGTCTAGACCTGTATGGATGTTGCCGCTTTTGACAACTAATTTGAATAGAGTTGCTGTAATCCCAACCAAAAGCGGCAGATTTGGCGGTTGAGCAATAACGATATTGCCCTCGCTGTCTCGGAAAGTTTTATCGAATAAGCTATTTTCCATGAATCTAAGTATAGTTGCCTCTGGGAGGCTCAATTCTCACCCCTTAGTAGTAACTCCTTGAAACGTTGGGAAGAAAATCATCACAACTCCCAACCCGACCCCTAGAACCGCCTTTCCTGCGAGACATTTGCGATCGCATCACTACTAATGAGCTATTCACAATGCAATAAGCAAGATCGCTACAATGGGTTATAAATACTAACTAGCAGATGGTTGTAAAAACTAGGGTGACACTGTGGAAAGTTTTAATTAAAGTAGCGATCGCCGCCCTTGCGCCTATTATTATCATCTCGTGTACGCCCCAGGCTAACAACAATAATATAACTTTCGCAATACCCCCCCAATTTGAGGAAGCTGATGGCTTTTCCGACGGTGTGGCACAGGTATTAATTGATGGCAACCTAAGCTTAATTGACAAGAGCGGGAACATCATCACGCAACTTATATTTTATAGGCCGCCTGCTGGTTTTTATGAAGGACTGGCCAGACTAGAAATTAATAATAAGTTTGGCTATATCGACAAAAATGGAAAAATAATTATTAAGCCGCAATTCAAGCAAGCTCGTTCCTTTTCTTCTGGGCTGGCGGCGGTAAGAATTGCCAATAAGTGGGGCTATATCAACAATAAAGGAACATTCTTAATTAAACCGCAATTCGATGAAGCTTTTTCCTTTACATCAGGGCTAGCGGCGGTAAAACTTGGCAGCAAGTGGGGTTATATAGATACTACTGGTAAATTTGCAATTAAGCCGGAATTTGATAAATGTTGGAATTTTTCCGATGGGCTGGGGCGGGTTCAGGTTGGGGATATTTGGGGTTATATCGATAAAATTGGGAATATGGTAATTGAAAATACATTCGATTTCGCTGATGACTTTTCTTCTGGGCTGGCGCGAGTAAGAGTTGGCAATAGTTGGGGCTATATAGACAAAAAGGGCAATATCGTAATTCAACAGCAATTTGATTTAGCTTATAGCTTTTTTTCTGGAATTGCCCTCGTACAAATTAATGAGAAGTTAGGCTATATCGACAAGAGCGGTAACTTTGTTAAACAGCCACAATTTGATGAGGCTTCTGATTTTGAGGAAGGGCTGGCCTTTGTAAAAATTGGAGATAAACCTTATGGCTATATTGATAATAATGGGAATTGGGCGATCGCTCCCCAGTTTGATAATGCTCGTTCCTTTTCAGAAGGTATGGCAGCCGTAAAAGTTGGCGAAAAGTGGGGCTATATTCGCAATCCCTTAAAATGAGCGGCAAAACTACTTGAAGACGCGATCGCTATCCTTTAGCAGTTAAATTGTTAGAGCGCGATCGCTTCTTCATCACAAAGGCCAATATCCACAGAAATAACAATCCCATTATCCCAATCAAAGGATTCTTATCAACTCCAGTAACCCAGTCAGGAGCAACCCCAGAATATTTAATTAAATTACCCACATTAATAATGTAATATCCCCACACTAACCCCCCATGAAGACCAATCGACAACCCCAGCCTTCCTTTACTTCCCCGCTTCGCCCAAACTAGCGTCAAACCCAGCAACAATAATGCCGGGAATTGGGGAAAAGTGCGGATAATTTCTGATATTGGTTTAATAAAATGTGCGGTAGCAAATAAACCAGCACTAGCCCACAAAACTACACCAGGGCGGTAATCTCGTTGCAATTCATTTAACAGCCAACCCCGGAATACTAACTCCTCGGCGAAACCTATTCCCAAGGCACTGGCAAAACCTTCTAAAATTACTCTAGGCAAATTATCTGAAGGTTGCCATACTAACCAACCCAGCAACCCTTCTAATGCGAATAGACTAAGAGTAATAGTTAGACCAAGACTAAGCCCAAATAGAAGCTCTTTAGCGTTTGTCCGCGTTCCTACTAGACCATAGCTTTTGAAGATTTCGGTTTGTTTGTAGACTTTTTTACCCCAAATAGGGACTAAAAAGATAAATCCTAAAAACAACAAAGCCATTGTCAGGATCGTAACTAAGTTGCGATCGCTCACCAATAAATAAATCGGTGCAGCGACGGGAACCCACAACAAACCCAAAGTTAGCAAAAAAATTCCCACCCGTACAGGGGCAGGATACTGGGCTAAACGGACGAAGTTAGGTTTCAAAGCTCTTAAAATTTTATTCCCCGCAGGAAAACGCAATGAATCGCGTTTCTACAAAAATTCAACCCAAATTATAGGTCTTAGCATTACCCACATATCCCTAAAACCTTCCAGGTAAGATTGTCCCTCCTCCATATATCCATACCCACAGGCATATGTGGAGAAGGCTTGGGGGCCTCCCCCCAATTCCGGGGTTTTTCCAGCTAAATGTGGGTAAAAACAAGCCCTTTAAACTAGGGCGAAGTATTACTCGTCAGGTTCAATCGTGCTAGTCAAGCCGTGATTGTTCAAAGTTTCGCTGTAAAACTCAGCGTGTTCCTGAGCGCAAGTTATTACCAAGGCAAGCCCATTGGTGTGGGCTTCCATCATAATGTTAACGGCTTGAGGTTGCGTAATACTAGGCACAGTCGTCATCAAGACCTGCACCACATACTCCATTGGATTGAAGTCATCATTATGGAGCAAAACCCGATAGCGAGGTGCAATTTTACGAACCGTTGAAGGCTTTTGGATGGTTTCAACCGACACTGCTGTACCCTCTTTGTCAGTTATCTACAATTGTGGTAACTCATTTTAAGGCTTTCCCTTCGCTGCAAAGTCGCAATGGCGTCAGTGCAGAGTCTTTAAAAAGGAAATGTCAAGAGTTTAGGCTTTTTTTTTATATTACTAAACATTGGAGCGATCGCGTAGTTGAAGCCGTCAGGATGCGATCGCATCAACGATTCACCGACATAGCGCTTGAACCATCTGGCTGCGAAAGCTCTAGCGCAGAAACCTGCTCCTCCGCCTCCATTTTGGGATGCAAGTAAAGATTCTCCAGCAGCACAGCCGCACCAGCAACCCAAGGCGGTACGATCAAAGCGCCAATAATGCCTAAAACCTGGGTTCCCCCCAGAACGGCCAATAGTTGATACAACGGGTGTACCCTCACAGAAGAACCCACTAATAGCGGATCTAGTACATAAGCTTCCAGATTTTGGATGATGACGAACAAAAGCAGCACCCAGACAAAGGTTAAACCGCCTTGAGCAACAGCCACCAGTAGAGCAGGAATTACACCCAAAACCGAACCGAAAAACGGAATTAAATTGGTAAAGCCAGCGATCGCCCCCAATCCTAGCGCAAACTCCGATAGCCCCAAAATTCCTAAGCCAAAACTAATCGCCACAGCCAAAATCGCGGACACCAAAACCCTTCCCTGGATGTAACCTCCCATGCGCTGACTTACAGGCTCCACCTGCGCTGCAAGACGATCCTCCCAAGGTTGCGGAAATAGTTCCACCAGACCTTTAATCAAATTTTGACTATCAGCTACCATGTAGCCAGAAAGTAAGATAGCCAAAATCAGATTCAACGCCCCGCCTACAATTCCTCTGGTAAAACCGTAAGAGCGCACTAAGAGTTGTTGAGAAGAACCGATCGCCCAAGACGTTAAACCCTGAATATCCAACAATTGACTGATAGACTCTGGCTGAGTAATGCCGAATCTGACCGCTAAATTTTCCAGAATAGCCCGCAAAGTTTCCAAATAAACTGGCAGTCTACCGCTTAATAGCTGAATTTGCCCGAAAACGGTGGGGCCAATTAACACCACTGCCCCTGTGATTAGACCGATTAACGACAAATAAACAGTGATGACAGCCAGCCAACGGGGAAGCCGCAAGCGTTCTGCGCCATCTATCAAAGGAGCGATCGCCGCTGCCAATACTACAGCAATCATCAGCGTCAGCAACAGACTCCGCAACTGCCAAAGTAGCACCACCAATAAGCCTGTTACTACAATCAGCAGAATATTAGATAGGGAAAGAGCAAGGCGCTGCTTATACATTCTCAATAGTCGCGAGTTTTGAGCTTGGTAGGGTAGCAACCGTCCACCCTACACAAAACTTTAAACTCTAGGGAGCCTATAGTTTATCGTCCTAAAGGCTAGACCGCTTAACTGCGATGCCATCGCGTTCCATCTTTGCTATCAATTAGAGTAATGCCTTGAGATTGCAACTCATTGCGGATGCGATCGCTTTCGGCAAAATCCTTAGCTTTCCGCGCTTCTTGCCGTTTTTGAATCAAATCTTCAATCTCAGCATCGCTTAAACCAGTGGCGGCTTTTTCCTCCGGTTCAGCTTCAAAACCCAAAACAGCAGCCAAACTAACTAGCGTTTCCCACTGGTCCTTTAGCTGTTCTGGGGGTATCGTAGTTTTACCTTCATGCACCAAAATATTGCCCTGAGTCCCTAACTCTTTGGCTAGTTCAAACAACACAGCCAAACCACCAGGGAAATTTAAGTCATCATCAACTTCCGCCTGAAATTTTTCTACAAAGGTGTTTTGGCTTGACTCCGGACTAACTGGCATCCAACCGAGTTTTTCACCATGTTGATGTCCAAACAGCAAACCTTCCTTGAGGGTATTCCAGCCATTTGTGGCAGCAGCGATCGCTTCCGACGTAAAATCAATTGGCTTGCGATACTGTGCCGTTAAGACAAACAACCGCACCGCCATCGGGTCAACAGGTCTATCCAGCAACTCTCTAATGGTGATAAAGTTGCCCACAGACTTGGACATCTTCTCGCCATTCACCGTTACCATGCCATTGTGCAGCCAGTAGTTAGCTAAGTGCTTCCCCGTCACCGCTTCAGATTGGGCGATTTCATTTTCGTGGTGCGGGAAAATTAAGTCAGCACCACCAGCGTGGATATCTATAGTTTCGCCCAGGCGATCGCGCACCATCGCCGAACATTCAATATGCCACCCCGGACGACCAGAACCCCAAGGCGATTCCCAAGCTGGTTCCCCCGGTTTTGCTCCCTTCCACAGAGCAAAATCAAACGGGTCTTTCTTCTTCGCCGCGTCTGGATCTTCCACCTCAACCCGACCGCTAGCGCCAGCTTCCATATCTTCCAACTTGCGTCCCGACAGCTTACCGTATTCTGTAAACCGCCGCACCGCATAATAAACATCGCCAGCAGAAGCGTAGGCGTAATCTTTTTGTTCTAACTCGTGAATCAGCCGCTTAATCCCATCGAGGGTATGAGTCGCGCGGGGATACTCATCCGCTTCCTGAATATTCAGCCGCGCCATATCTTCAAAATAAGCGTTGATGTAGCATTCGGCCACTTCCTGCATCGACGATCCTTGTATCCGCGCCCGAGCGAGGATTTTGTCGTCAATATCGGTAAAATTCTGCACGAAGCGCACCTTATATCCCCGCCATTGCAGATAGCGGCGCGTTACGTCCCAAACTATGCAAGCTCTGGCATGACCCAAATGGCAATAGTCATACACCGTCACGCCGCAGTAGTACATCCCGACTTTACCGGGTTCGAGGGGTTCAAATGTTTCCTTGCGACGGGTGAGAGTGTTGTAAAGTGTTAGGGTCATATCAACCAGAGACAGATCGGCAATAATAAGGTAGGCAGCAAGGATGTTAGCAAACATCCGTATGCCTTTATGTATCACACTGTAGCGTTTTACTAGCCTTTTCTGACGTTTTTAAAAGCCTTGCTATGCAATCAGCAGTCACTCCCAGTCAATCCCCGGCAATAGATGCCCCTAAAACCGGCTTGCCAGTCACAATCATTACAGGTTTCCTCGGTAGCGGCAAGACCACTCTCCTCAATCACATCTTAAGCAATCAGGAAGGCGTGAAAACCGCTGTTCTGGTCAATGAATTTGGTGAAATCGGCATTGATAACGAGTTGATTGTTACCACTGGCGAAGACATGGTGGAACTGAGCAACGGTTGTATCTGCTGCACCATTAATAATGATTTGGTAGAAGCAGTTTACAAAGTATTGGAACGCCCCGAAAAAGTTGATTATCTAGTTGTGGAGACAACTGGATTAGCAGATCCTTTGCCCGTAGCGCTGACGTTTTTAGGAACGGAATTGCGAGACATGACGAGGCTGGATTCTATTATTACCGTAGTAGATTCTGAGAATTTCAGTCTCGATTTGTTCAACAGCGAAGCGGCTAGCAACCAAATTGCCTATGGCGATATCATTCTGCTCAATAAGGCAGATTTGGTGGATGAAGGAGATTTAGACGCTTTAGAATTGCGGATTCGCGATATCAAACAAGGCGCGAGGATTCTCAGGACAACGCGGGGACAAGTGTCCTTACCGTTAATTCTCAGCGTTGGTTTGTTTGAGTCTGACAAGTATTTTGAAACTTCTGATGAGCATGGTCACGACCACGAACACCACGACCATGACCACCATGACCATGATGACCACCACGATCATAGTGCCTGCGACCACGATCATGGTCAATGCGCTCACGATCATCACGACCACGATCATCACCATCACTCGAACCACCTGGAAAATGATGGGTTTATCTCAATTTCTTTCCAGACCGATAAGCCTTTGTCGATTAAGAAATTTCAGTATTTCTTAGATAATCAATTGCCTGCTAATGTTTTCCGGGCTAAGGGTATTTTGTGGTTTGATGAAAGCCCGAAGCGCCATATTTTCCACTTGTGTGGGAAGCGTTTCTCGTTAGAGGATGATGAGTGGACGGGTGAAAAGAAAAACCAGTTGGTGTTGATTGGTCAAGATTTGGATCGAGAGAAGTTGCGATCGCAGGTCGAATCTTGCATCTGTCTCCCCTCTTCCAATCGCGGCAAAGGTTTTGGAAAGTAAAAATTAAAAAATAAAAAGTAAAAAGGCAAAAGTAAAAAGAAATAATTTTTACTTTTGCCTTTTTACTTTTGTCTTCACTATGCGCGTTATCATCCAGCGAGTTAATTCTTCTCAAGTTGACGTTGATGGTGTAGTCGTCGGCAAAATTGGCCGGGGGCTAAATTTGTTAGTAGGTATTGCCACAGAAGACACCGACGCTGAACTTGACTGGATGGCTCGTAAGTGTTTGGAATTGCGCTTATTTCCAGATGCAGAAAGCGGTACTGGTCGCTGGGAGAAATCAGTTCAAGAAATTGGCGGCGAGTTGTTGGTAATTAGCCAGTTTACTCTCTACGGCGATTGCCGCAAAGGTCGCCGCCCATCTTTTGATAAGTCAGCTGCACCTGAAATTGCTAAAGAATTATACGATCGCTTTGTGGATAAGTTGCGTCAAAGTGGTTTAAGGGTAGAAACTGGTCAATTTGGCGCGATGATGCAGGTGTCGATTGAAAATGATGGCCCCGTTACCTTGCTGTTAGAGAGGGAGGCAATATAGTAGTATATTTGGAAATTAAAGTTTGCAGCGATCGCCATAATTTTTATTATCTTCTGGCAACCTTACAAACTAAATATAAATAACAATTAAATTTTTTAATTAAATTGGAAAGGGGTATCTACCTAAGATAGGCATTGAATTACAAACATTGAGTTACAAATTGAGTTTGTAATTAATTGTCAGCTCAACAAACACCATTCCGGACACTACCATCCGGCATGATAGTTTCGCAGAAAATGGCTCCGTCCATTACAGCATTAAGCTCAGCACCGCTCAGATCGGCATAGCTCAGGTTGGCATTAATGAAAGTGACTTCATCCAGAATGGCACCTCTGAATTTGACATGGCTGAGATTGGCACCTTCGAGAGAAGTTTGACCCAGCCTAGCACCACTCAAGTCAGCAGCCTCCAGATTAGCCCCTCTCAAATAAGCCTCCTCGAACGCCGCTCCTCTCAAGTTGGCACCAGTGAAATCGGCATCCTCAAGGTTGGCACCTTGGAAGTTAGCACCTGGGAGATGGGCGTAGTTGAAATGGGCATGCCTGAGATCCTTCTCCGGCAGATTGACACCCGGCATGCGGAATCTAGGGAACTCCAAGATGCCAGCTTCGTAGCGCTTTCGGAATTCTTCAAGGCCGTTCATAACTCTCCTCTTGATTCCGTTTACACTATCAACAATAGCGCCCTTTCCCTCTGGAACTCCACGCGCTCCTTTTATCTGTCCCGGAACGGTGGAGGAGATGGCAGATGCGTTGGTCGCGCCGATCTCATGGTTGGCGAAGACGTAGTTATAGCCTCCGGACTCGAATAACCCCAAACCATCTGGAATTCCTGCGAAGGCGAAGGTTTTGCCATCAACTTTGGTCAAACCAGTTCGTAGATCTCCGGCAAGTAGATGGACTTAATAGCCTACGGTGAGGAGGGGGAGTATTTCTTAGCCGCCGTTGCCAGGAACGTTGGTGACTTAGGGATTAATGAACTCAGCCGCTCTCGAATCCTACAAAGGCTGGCTTAAGCAAAGGCAATCAAAAGGATAACAACCTTCTAAATGCCTTGATCTTCATCAAAGCTTCACAAAAGATAAAGATGGGGTTATTCAACACAAGTACAAAGTTAAGGCTCAAAGCCGCTTTAGATAAAAGCTTGGCAGCACGAGCTGTTAAAACTAAGCCGCTTCAGCCACCCGGTTTAAGCCTGGGATATAGATTAAGATTCTCTAAACACCTTGGTTCCCTATGATGGGAAGATATTAAAATACCCCTTTCTAAACTTTCATTACAGAAGCATGGCTGATATTCAGTTTTCCCGAGGTATCAACGAAGAAGTCATTCCCGATGTGCGCCTGACTCGCTCTCGCGATGGCAACCAAAGTACGGCGACGTTTTATTTCCAAAATCCCCAAGCGTTGAGCAGCACCAGCACCGCAGAAGTCACTGGTATGTACATGGTTGATGAAGAAGGGGAAATAGTGACGCGGGAAGTAAAGGCCAAATTTATCAACGGTCAGCCTGAAGCGCTAGAAGTGTTTTACCTGATGAATTCCTCAGAGGACTGGGATAGGTTCATGCGTTTTATGGAACGCTATGCGGAAAAGCATGGTTTAGGCTTGAGCAAGTCTTAAGTGAAAATTGCGAGTGGGGCATGGTTATTGGTGGCGATAAACGGATAACTAAAAACGGACAACGCACAGATGACACACCAGCCTCACCCCGATCCAGTTGGAATGACAGTTAGTTGCGCTATCATTACCGTCAGCGATACGCGCACGGAAGAAACCGACAAGTCAGGTCAGCTGCTGCGACAGTTACTCGTAGATGCGGGTCATTCTGTGGGAGCGTACACCATTATTAAAGATGAACCAGAGCAAATTCGAGCGCTGCTGGAAAATCTAGGCACGCGCCCGGATATAGATGCGTTGATTTTTAACGGGGGCACGGGTATAGCGCCTCGCGATACTACCTACGATGCGATAGAAGGCGCTTTATCTAAGGTATTGCCTGGATTTGGAGAGTTATTCAGGTTTTTGAGTTATCAAGAAATTGGAACGAGGGCGATCGCATCGAGGGCGATCGCGGGAGTTTATCAACACAAGCTCGTCTTCTCGATTCCCGGTTCTAGCAACGCCGTTAAACTCGCCGTACAAAAACTGATTTTGCCAGAACTAGCCCACCTAGTAAGCCAAATTAGGGGCTGATACAATTTTGGATTGGTTATCTCAAATAGCCCCGCAGCAAAAAAATAGGGTGAGCAGTGCCCACCCTACAATTTAATGAAATTAAGAATCTAAACTCGCTCTAGCGCGTGCTTACTGAGGGAACCTTTTGAGGTAAATTTGGGCGTGCAAGGCCAGAGCTTGCCAGATCGGCGATCGCGCGGGCATATTGAGGATCTTCCTTAGTGGCGAGCCAGTTTGGTGTAACTGATAGACGCTTTTTATCTGCGTCTGTCAAGTCAATCTTGACATCAGGAGTAACACCCTTGTGGCTAATATCAGTTCCTTTCGGCGTGTAGTAGTGGGCAATAGTCACAGCTAAACCCGATCCATCTGATAAAGAATGGACAGATTGCACTAAAGCTTTACCAAAAGTTTGAGAACCGACAATTTTAGCGCGTCCGTTGTCCTTAAGCGCACCGCTGAGAATCTCGCTAGCACTAGCGGAGTTACCGTCTACCAACACAGCCAAAGGCAGTTTCGTCAGCTGCGTGTTATTTGCCTTAAATTCCTCGTCGGCTCCTTTGCGGTCTACCGTGCGGACGATGGAACCTTTGTCCATCCACATCTTGGCAATTTCAATACTAGAGTGCAATAAACCGCCTGGGTTTCCCCGCAGGTCTAACACAAAAGCATCTACTTTCTGGTCGGAGAGCTTTTTGATCGCCTGACGCATTTGCGGAGCGGCGTGAGAACTAAACTCATTCAAGCGGATGTAACCAACTTTTAGCGAACCTTCCTGCTTGACCGATGACCGGACTGTAGCGATTTCAATATTTGCCCGCGTCAGTGCAAGATCAAACTCGCCTTTTTCTTCTCGTGATAGTTTAAGGTTAACTTTAGTACCTGCCGTACCCCGAATCAGCTTCGCGGCAGCTTCGACGCTCATCCCGTTTGTCGATTTGCCATCAATGGCGATAATTTTATCTCCTGGCTTGATCCCGGCTTTAATGGCTGGTGAATTTTCAATAGGTTCAACAACCGTGAGAGCTTTAGTTTTATCGTTAAGTTCCAAGCGCAGACCAATTCCAGACAGTTCCCCGGAAGTTTGGCTAGTGAGTGCTTCAAACTGTTTGGGATCCATGAAGCGGGTGTAAGGATCTCCCAGTCTCTCTAGCGCATTGCGGAGAGCTGTGTAAGCTTGTTCGCGGGAGGTGTAGTTCTTGCCCAACAACTCTTGACGAGCTTTTTGCCAATCTACCTGATTAAAGGTGCCATCGACATACTCGCGGTTGACAATTTGCCATGCTTGATCGACAACGGCTTTGGGGCTATCCTGCAATGCGGCCATGACGGCTCGACAGCCGACCAAAGAAACAGCGGCTGTGGCTGCGATCGCTCCACCAAAGAGTACACCTTTACTCAAGTGGAAATGTTTTGGGGATTGGTTCATGGATGGTGGCTAAAAGGGGATTGCTATGACTCAGATCAACATTTATGGTCAGCTTTGGTCAGTCGAGCGCGACACCCCGCGACGGAATTTTACACTCACCCGACCTTGCTGCTACAGTACCGCATGACGACTAAAACAAACTATAGCAGTACAACAAAAATAACAGCACCAGTTTGGAGACGAGGGAAGCATTAGTGGAATTTTTAGCACAGGCTATCTTTCTTCCTTGTAAACGAATGTTTTGTTAGCACATTTTTTAAAAGTACGCCAACCACTCATCCACCACAACTAAGCTGAGATTTTAAACCCAGGCTCTGCTATTTCGTCGCTAACCTTAAAGATGCAGCGACTACCTCACTCTTCACTAACCAGCAGGCTATTTATGCCAGCTTGTACTAGCTTCAAGATACCGATCTTGATAATCAAGGCTACAGTAATTTTGTGCCAGTTTCCTCAGTGTCATTACGGGTATGTCAATAATATACAAACAGAATAGTGTACTTTCACGGATGAATGCCGCAAGTAGTAAGATGAATTAACAAATAATTCATACTTTATCTATGATAGTTCTTCACGAATGGGCTAGTTTCTCCGGATAACCATGAGATATGCAGCCAAAATAACTGCCATTGCCCTATCGAAGTTAAAGCTACGGTGGGTACACTTCTTGGTTGGTGGTATAGGAATACTTCTTGGAATCTGGCTTTCTATTAATACTTTAACTTTGCTGTCTAGGGCTGAGTCACCCATTGATGCTTTTTTCGTACTGGGGGGTAGCATCCGCCGGGAATTATACGTCGCCCAGCTAGCCAAAAACTATCCCCAGATGCCTATTTTGATTTCTCAAGGATCTAAAGATCCCTGCATCTGGCTAATTTTTCAGCGCGAAAATGCTCCCCTAGAGCGGGTAGTTCTGGAAAAGTGTGCTAACTCTACTTTTAGCAATTTTTACTATGGATTGCCAATTCTCCAAAAGTGGGGTGTGCGTAAGGTGAAACTAATTACTTCCTCCTCCCATCTACCACGCGCTGAGTGGATGGCTAAGATTATCTTAGGCGCGTCGGGTATTTGGGTAGAGCCAGATATTGTTATAGAGCAAGGCATCCCCGGTAATGGCGAGTCGTTACTCAAGACTGGTTTGGATTTAACTCGCAGCTTGCTATGGGCGGTACTGAGTCAGGTTTACCAGCCCAACTGCTCCAATTTGGCTAAGCTTGCAGATGTCGATATGCAATATTGGCAAGATCGAGGCTTTCATTGCGAACACCAAGCTAATTTGGAATGAAGCTATTGATTTTCTTAGCAAGCTTTTTTTAACCGTGCTAGCGTAGCTCCTAAAACAGTTAAGTTAGATGATTTAGAAACAGCATTAGGCTCTGGGATAATTGTTTATATATTTTATAATTAACGTCGCTCCTATAATTAGAGAGCCAATGATTATTTTAGTAGCGATCGCTCAAGGAAATGCTATAGCGGTTAGCACTTTTATCCATATGTTCCCTCGTTAAGAAAAATCTTTGCACATATATCTTGAAATTGAGAATTGCTATATTCAGTATTAAACGTAATAAAGCTGAATATCAGCGTTTCTAGGTAAGCTTTATGAAATATTTATGAAATAATCTTAAAGACAAACACCTGTTATACCTCGCTTGCTATGGTTTGGTGCGTCATGGCTTGCAGCGTAGAAAGAGGAACTTGATAGAAATACTGACGTATAAATTGTTCTTCGCGGACGGCTGCTAAAAATTGGGAAGGGTGAGGAGAGTTATGAGTTTCTAGAGACGGCGATTTATCGCATCTTGAATTTTGAATTGTTAATTCTTCAGTGTGTACTTCGGATAAATTACTTGTTACCTCAAAACCGAGATGAGAAAGAGCTTGTAGTCCCATACGGAGAGCGCGATCGCTTATGCCTAACTTTTCGTGGAGTTGAGCTAGGGTAGCCGATGAACCAGTGCGAGCGAGATATTTAGCAATTCCTATTAGCTGCTGCCAAATTTCCGTTGGCGAGTTAATTTCGGGTGGTGGATAAGCGATCGCTAGTTTCTGATTTGCCGCAATTGCCCGTCTAAACCACATTTGTAACTCATCCCAGCTACTCGGACACTCTTTTATCATTAATACTGAATAATCAGCCTCCGGGGTTTCAGCACGCCAGTCTAAAATCCAGTCCAACTGAGTAGAAGAGATACCAAATTCAGACTGGGCGCTGGGTTTGACGGCTATAAGACGGATTTCGTATCGTTTTTTGTAGGTATTAAAGTCTAATTCAGCGATCGCATCGCACCGACAATCCGCAGGCACTTCATCCTTATAATGTCCCCACCAGATACCGGGAAAGCCTATATCTGCCGAATCATCCCAAATTTCTAATTCAGTCTTGATGTATTGAACTTTTCTACCTTTAAAATCCTGAGAATTACGATTCCAAATATTATCAAACCAGCAATTTTGGATAAGGATTTTTGGCGCTGGATTTCCCATACCGCAGGGTTCTAGTAGTTTCAGTTCCCTAAATAAATCCTTGCCTAATTCTCGCACCTTACAAACAATATCTGCTTGCACAACTGGAAGGCCAGTATTAACATTTAACTGCTTAACTTGTTGGTTAATTGCTTGTGCAAACAGGGGAACATTTTCTACTGGAATACTTAAGCCAGCCGCCATAGGATGACCCCCAAAGCGGTGTAATAGGTGTGCTTGGTCTTTCACCAATTTATAAAGATCAATTCCATTAACCGAACGGGCAGAACCACGCGCTAAGGCGATTTTGGATTTTGCGAGTTCCGGGCCTCTGCCTGGGAATGGGATTTTGGATTCTTCTGCATCTTGGGGGTCATCCGTACTTAATAAAATGGTCGGTCTTCCGTATTCTTGGGCAACTTGACCAGCAACTAAACCCAATACACCAGCAGGCCATTGCTCATCTACAAGAACAATAACGCTAGTAGTTGATAAGTCTAACTGAGCTATTTTTACTTTAACTTGTTGTACGACATCTTTTTGTAAAGACTTGCGGCGGGAATTAGCTAATTCAGCATCATAAGCTAATTCTTCACAGCGTTTTTCATCTTGGCTGGTGAGCAATTCAACGCAGAAAGAGGCATCGCCTTGGATGCGGCTGACCGCATTAATACGGGGGCCAAGTCCGAAGGAAATATCTGTCGGGCGATCGCCACTCCTTTGACACAATTCCAGTAGCTTCGCCACACCGGGGCGATTGATTTGGGATTTTGAATTTTGGGTTTTGGATTGCAGTTGCAGCCGTTCAATTCCGCGCTGTGCTAAATAACGACAATCGCCGCTTAGTTGCACTAAATCAGCAATAAGACCAATCGCCACTAAATCCAATAAACCGTCTAGAGGCTGGTTGGGGATATCCGGCAATGTTTCATAAAGCGCCTCTATTAACTTATAGGCAACTGCAACGCCAGAAAGATGATATAGCGGATGTTCGACAGATAAATAGCGGGGGTTGATGATAGCAGTTACTGGCGGACGTTCATCTGGCAGCGTGTGGTGATCGGTGACAATTGTATCGATTCCCAAGCTGCGGGCATATTCAATTTCGCTGATATTTGTGCTGCCAGTATCGCAGGTAACAATTAATTTACATCCCTGAGAGGCAAGCAAATCAATTCCCTGGCGGTTCAAGCCGTGAGATTCAGTTAAGCGATTGGGGATGTAGTAAATTAACTGCGAATTTTTAGTAAAAAACTGTCCCAATCCGTCCCATAAAACAGATGTTGCAGTAATGCCATCGGCGTCAAAATCTCCCCAAATGGCAACAATTTCAGCACGCGATCGCGCTTGTTGCAATCTTTCAACCGCCCAGCGCATTTCTATCCCAAATTCAAACGCGCTTGCAGGTTTATACAAGTTCGGGTTTAAAAAACCTGGCAGTTGTTCTGCGTCTCTAATTCCACGCTGCCACAACAATTGTGCCGCATAATTACCAGATAGATCGGGCGCGTGGCGTCTTACTTCTTTAATTAACCATTCTGGCGGTTCAATTGTTGGCTGGACTTGCCACTGGGATAGTTGCTCTGACATTTTAATACAGTTTTATATTTTAGATTTGGGATTGGGGAAACCATCACCAGCAGGCGTTTGCAGCGAGTATTTTAAATATCAGGAGATGGGCGGTATACTCGGAGGTTCGACAGGTGGTAGGGGGGTTTCAGTAACCATTACTTTAGTAGCCGCTTCGCTGGCAATTCCTTGGGGTTGTGCAGAAGGACGACGGCGCGATCGCTTATAAGCAGCCCTCTCAGCTTTTTCACGCTCGTAAGAAATTAGTCTCCCATAATAATCGTGCTTGCTCAAGTTCATCGACAAGAAAATGTGCTGACGGGTATTGCCAAAACCTTTGCGGCTAAAAAACTTTACTGCTGGAATATTTGCAGGATCGGTATCAACAAGCATGAATCTCACCCCGTCTTCGATCATTCTTTCCACTAACTTATCTACCAGCTTATCTCCTACCCCTCGGCGCTGAAAATTAGGGCTAACTCCCAGCCACATTATGTAACCATAAGTCCAAGATGCCTTACTAATAACTGTTCCTAAAATGAAGCCTGCTAGTTGTTCGTCTATTTGGGCAACAAGACAATATTCTGGGTCTGTATTGTAAAGTCCAATTACCTCCCATTCATCCCACGTTCTATACAAATAAGGGTACAAATCGCTGGTAAATACAGATTCGCCCAAATGGTAAACTGGCGCGAGGTCGTCAATCTCCAAGTCTCGGACAAAAACAGAGCTGTGATTGGAGTATTCTGCCTCGTGTTTATCATTGTCGGTCATAACTAAAAATTAGGGTGGGCACTGCCCGCTAGTAAGGCTACAAGGATACTTCTTGAATGTTATCTAAAGTTGAGAGCAAATTTAGATTAACAGCTTCTGCTGCTGATTCGCGATCGCGATCGCAGCGAACTGCAAAGCTACAGTTTCCACAATAACGAGAATCTTCTGCTACTTGCGGAAAGTTTTCGCCTGTCTGTTCGTAGCGTCGCAGCCAACCTGTTAACTTAGTTACCAAACTACTTAAATCCCGTTGCGTTTGCTCGTGCTGTGTAGAATTGTAGTTAAATTTTAAGCTTTGTGGCTCAGGTTGAGACTGGACAAACCAGTAAGTCATCGAAATTTGTTCGGGCAAATAATCGCTAGTTTCAGCTAACACGTACAAATATAGACGAGTTTGCCAATCATGTTCTAAATGTTGTCTTTTTTTGGGTTTAGGATACGTTTTCCAATCCAAAATTTGAGAACTTTGGGTTTCTTCAATCAACAAGTCATAAATAACTGTCAGCAAATAGCCCTGAAAATTTAAAGTTCGACAATGTTCCGCTTCGCGGAAAGTCCCAGGAATTGTTCTAAAAATTTCTGGCGCTGAACTAAACAGCGCCGTCACGCAGCTTTGTAGCTGGGCGTCTTCCTGAATTAGGGATTCTACTGGCAATCCCAACTCGCGCTGCTGCATTATCAAGTGAAAACGACTGCCCCAATTTTGCTTTTCTTGTTGTTCTGGGCTGATGGGTGAACCTAGCTGATCGAAATATATATGTTGAAATTTTCTAGGACAAGTTTCTAGTAAATTTAGCTGACTTTGAGACAAGCGAGTGAGAGTTGTTTTCGCTGGAATTTCAGTTAGGCTGTTCATGGTTGATTGTTCGTTTTTTGTGGCTGTAGTTTGCCCAATATTATCGAGGCAGAGCCTCTCTAATTCATTCCCAGGCTATGCCTGGGAACGAGTAAAAAAGGCTAAATTCCAGATTTTATAATTCCATCCTTTAGGCTTTAGTCAGCACAAATACACTTCCTTGGTTGCCGCGACTAATTCGCAGGTCATTATCTAGATAGGTGGTATCTAACCACGCTTGTTGATTTTCTGAATTGATATTAAAGTCAATCGCCGGGAAGGTTTTGCCCATTTCAATTTGCTCAATAAACTCAGATGGAGTCTGATAGCCGATTAAACGTTGCAAACCAGAAATGGAACGCTGAAATTGTACCTGTACTCGGCGTTCAGACAGAGGGGTAAACCGGGCGGTAACGCTGACTATCCCTTCAAGATAAGGCAGCCCATAGACTTCGGCGATGTTGTACACTTTAGCTTCTTTGGCGCGGATGCATTGATATATTTGACCGAGTTTTAGCAAGGGCAGGGCGTCGATGTTTAAAAGCCCTCCACTGGTGGTGTAAAGCAGACGCCAATTGCCATCGAGCAGTTCGGGTGCTTCAATTGGTCGGGGGGTGGGGTTGCGGTCTTCGAGTTGGGCAACTGCTGCCAAAATTGCTTGTTTGTCGGTTTCGGTTGCTAGCAGGCCACGATTCTTACCAGCGATCGCTTCTAACAGTGCTGATTTCTTCATAAATTTTTATAAGTCTTTGCTTGACAGAGCATAGTATCCAGGTTATCAACTACAATTTTGGCAGTGCTAAAGTCTGGATGTCTAATCCCCCCATTTCTATGTATAATCCTGCCTTACGTGAAGAACCCCGTCATAGACCTGCTGCTGTAATTCCCTTGCAGCAAGAACCTTCCATTCTTAACTGGCTACAATCAACGGGACGCTTGCTGCCGCGCGATGCCAAAGACGATCAATATGGCCTTGAAGCTGAAGGCGATATCAACGAACTGATGGGGGTCGATGATACTTTCGTCGACGATGTTGATATCGATGACGATGACAGCGATATCGCTTTGGATGAGGAATAGTTCCCTGACGCAGCTACCCGCTGCGTGAAAGTTTAAACAGGGCGTAATGGGTGTGGAGTGAACGGTAAATCTGTGGACGCTAAATTATTTTCTGGCCAGTCGTTAAAGCCTTCAGGAACCAGCTTGCTCGTGTTGCTGGGATTGGGTGTAACGCTGGCTTCACTATTTTTGGATTGGATAAACGGTAAATTGCCAATTTTGGCACTCTCCCTAACCTTGCCATTGTGGGTTTCTGCCTTGTCTGTGGCTGCTTTAGGCTTCTGGGCAGTCCCATTCTTGCAAGCACTCAAAGCTGGGCAATTTATTCGCGAGGATGGCCCTCAAGCTCATTTGAAAAAAGCAGGCACTCCAACGATGGGCGGTGTGTTTGTTGTTCCGGTGGGAATTGCGATCGCTCTGGTATGGTCGGGATTTTCCTCAGAAGTTATTGCTACTTCGCTTTTGACTCTAGCCTACGCAGGTATGGGCTGGCTGGATGATTGGCAAAAAATCCGAGGTCGGTCTAATAAAGGTCTGTCGCCACAGATGAAACTGCTGCTGCAAATTGCTTTTGGCATTTTGTTTTGCGCGTGGCTTTTTTTAAATCAACCAGCTAGCATCACCACTATTGCCTTACCTTTTGGCTTGGCAATTCCTTTAGGGTTGCTGTTTTGGCCGTTGGCTGTGTTCGTCCAAGTGGCTGAGAGCAACGCAACAAATTTAACAGATGGCGTAGATGGATTGGCTGCGGGGACGGGCGCGATCGCGCTTTTGGGTCTTGCTGCCCTAATTGCTCCAACTTACCCCACTCTGGCGATCTTCTGCGCTTGCATGAGCGGCTGTTACCTTGGCTTCGTAGTCCACAACCGCAATAAAGCCAGCGTCTTCATGGGCGATACTGGTTCTATGGCACTGGGAGGCGCACTGGCAGGGGTAGGGCTGGCAAGTCAGTCTCTATGGCCGCTGTTTATCCTCAGCGGTATTTTCTTTGTTGAAGCCATCTCCGTTATGGCTCAAGTCGGCTACTATAAAGCCACAAAAGGCCCAGATGGTGTTGGCAAGCGCTTGCTGAAAATGGCACCAATCCACCACCATTTAGAATTGAGTGGGTGGACAGAAACTCAAGTTGTGGCTGTGTTTTATGTAGTTGCTGCGCTTCTGGCTGTTCTAGCTTTCATCCTGAAATAAAAGATTTTTATCGCCAGTAAACGCAGATGAACGCAGATAATTATCTGCGTTTATTTGTTTTTATAAAGATGGTGATGCCAAAAGGAACTGAAGCCGAGATAATTCAATAAAGGGTAATTTTTAAGGTTTAAAGTTTTTACCCGATGAACCAAAATTTACCAAGAGTTGCTGTTGTTGTGCCCGTCTATAATGGCGAGGCGGATTTACCAGATTTAATTAGTTGTCTGCGATCGCAAACTTACCCAGCAGACTTAGTAGACTATTTGCTGGTAGACAATAACAGCAGCGATCGCACCGCCACCATCCTTCAAGAAGCCGCCGCCTCAAACGAAATAACAATCTGCCCGTTAATAGAAAACCAAATTCAAAGTTCCTACGCCGCTCGCAATGCTGGCATCCGCGCCGCAACTGCGGAAATTATCGCTTTCACCGACGCAGATTGCCGCCCTCAGCCTAACTGGTTGCACGAACTAATTCAGCCCTTCATTAACCCAACTGTTGGTATCGTCGCCGGTGAAATTGTCGCCCTCCCCGGTAAAACTCTCCTCGAACAACACGCCACGAGCGGCGATACTCTATCGCAAAAGCACACCCTAGCGCATCCCTTCTGTCCATACGGTCAAACTGCTAATTTAGCCATACGGCGGCAAATATTCGAGCAAGTAGGTTTATTTCGTCCTTACCTCACCACAGGCGGCGATGCTGATATTTGTTGGCGCATCCAGAAGCAAAGCGAATGGCAATTGCAGTTTGCTCCCGATGCCATCGTTCAACATCGACATAGAGCTACCCTGCGCGAATTGCAAAGCCAATGGCGTCGCTACGGGCAATCAAATCGCTACTTGCACGAGCTGCATGGGGTAGATTTGATGAGGGAATTCACCCCTCAAGAATATTTTTATCGCTTGAGTCGGTGGCTGCTTAAAGAATTACCGATAACAAGTGTAAAATTCATCGCTGGCAAAGCTACGCTCGTAGACTTGGTGAGTACGCCGATTGGCTTGGTGAACGTGCGATCGCGTTCTGATGGGCAACGGGAAGCAAAACTCTCAGAACAAGCTAAAGCGATCGCTTGGCTAACCAAATAGACGAGCAGAAGATCTTCTAGAGACGGCGAGCTATCGCGTCTGCGATAATTCTAGGTAACTTTACGCCAAAATTATCAAACTTGAAGCAGAATATATCAAAAAAGGTAGCATTTGTATAGCCCAGAATTCCGAACAAATAGGCTCAAAAAAAGTTCGCTAGATTAAAAAAAAACTAGCGGCAAAGGTGAAATAAATGTCAGCACAATTGTTACTTGTAGATGACGAACCCGGCTTGCGCGAAGCAGTACAAGCCTATTTGGAAGACAGCGATTTTAAAGTTCAGGTAGCCAGCAACGCCCGCGACGCCTGGGATATCCTGCAAAAGAACCCCCCTGACTTAGTAATATCAGACGTTATGATGCCCCAGGTGGATGGCTATCAGTTCCTCAAACAAATGCGCGAAGACCCCCGCTTTAAGGCCCTGCCAGTCGTGTTTTTAACTGCCAGAGGCATGAAGTCAGACCGCATCCAGGGTTATCAAGCGGGTTGCGATGCTTATCTCCCCAAGCCATTTGACCCGGATGAGTTAGTGGCTATTGTGGGAAATTTGCTGGAACGTCGTGCGGCGACAGCGACGGCAGCTGGTGGGACTACGGATATTGACGAGATTGCAAAGCAGATTGCACAAATTAGAGCGATGTTAGAAGGACGGACGGGAATCGTCCAGACGCCTTCGCCCATCCGCATCGACTTAACGCCGCGAGAGCAAAGTGTTTTAGACTTGGTGGCGCAAGGGCTGATGAATAAAGAAATAGCCCGCCGCTTAGATACCAGCGTCCGCAACGTCGAGAAGTACGTCAGCCGCTTGTTTAGCAAGACTGGAACTAATAGCCGTACTGAGTTGGTGCGCTATGCTTTGGAACACGGTTTGACTAAGTGACTATTTCAGATGGGGCATACCCAATGCCCCTTTTTCATTAGATGAGGGCGATCGCTCCTGCTATTGTGAAGCAAGATTACAACTTTTTAAGAAAGTTATTGTTTCTCATCTAATTTCTCAGGTGATTGTTATCTTCGTTAGATACATTACAAAAGACGAATAAAAGATATGCAATTTTCAAAATCACCAAAACACCTGGGTCAATCAATCTCTATGGCTTTCCTTCAAGTGGCGATGAGCCTTGGCATCATTGGATTGATGATTATGCAAACTGGTGTGGTGGAATAAATCTTCTCATTTTTGAGAATTTACAATGCAAAGCCGCTTAGAAATGAGCGGCTTTGCTGTCTAGGTTAGAAGTAATTGGATATAGCTAATTATAACTAGACCAGCCTCTACCTAAAGGAATAAATCCAGTGAGTTAATATAGTTTTAGCACCTGTGCTATTTAGTAGCTCAGGTGCAGCCAGCCTTTAATATCGGTAATTAACAAGAGTTAGGGCGCTGGCTATAAGGTTAAATTTATTAGTTTCAGAATTACCTGCGATCGCGCAGATATTTACTGCTCTCCAAAAATAAAATTTACAACTACTTAATCACCAACAAGCTAAAGAAATTCACTAGATAAGCATAGAAAGTGAATTTAATTTATTCTCTCGGTGTTAGTCCTGATGGGCAAACTCTTGCTAGTAGCAGTGAAAATAAGACCTAGACAGCAATCCTCTCACCTACAGACACAGCTTTTATGTGGAGGGGGTTTGGGGGACGCACCCGTCCCCCAACAGGGGGTTTGGGGGTCTCCCCCCAATTCCGGGTTTTTCTCACCTATGTAGAGGGTGCTTAGGGCCTTTGCTCAAGAAATATTTGCGTTCGCCTTATAAACCTCTGGTAGCTGCCACCAAGGAACTTGAGGATATTCATGGTGTTCCTCATGGTAGCCAAAATGATAGCAGGTGATAAATGACCACAAAATTGGCAGGGCATTACTTTGGGCACGATGACGATTAGTGTAGCCGCCTTCTGGCTCGCGGTGGGGTAGAAAAGTGCCAAAATAAAACAATTGGACGGAACTCAAAAGTGAGGGAATAACCCAAAATAAAGTTAGATTTATTTCGGGTATGTGTAGCGTGTAAGTAATCAGGTTATAAATCGCCATCAGACCTATGACCCGCGTCCAGCTCCAGTAGCGCATCATAAAAGAAACGTACCAGGCAAAGAAATTTTTGCGCTTGTTGTCGTGAAAATCTGGATCTAATTCGCTAGCCGGATGTTGATGGTGCAAACCATGCTTTTTGAGCAATTTATCATAAGGTAATAGTGCATAAACTAATAATGCTACTGTACCGATAAAATTATTAATTTTGCGATTTTGGGGAAATACCACTCCATGCATGGCATCGTGAGCCGTAATGAATAATCCCGTGTAGAGGAAGGTTTGCCAAACCATGAGTGGTAATCTCCATAAAATAGGAATTTTGGAGACATCAAGGGAGCATAAGAAAACAAGGCTAGTCGCCCATATTCCAATAATGCCTAAAGCAATTACCAGTCCATGAGGTGTAGTTTCACTTTTTGCTTTTGGGGTAATGTTTGTTAGTTGCATGGCTACTTGGTCAGATTGAAACACAATTTACTCCGCATATCTTAAAAGTGAAGATTTACAAGCTAGATAATTAGCCTGCAAATGAGAAAATACTCGCGATCGCAAATCCACTGTATTAAGCAATGTAAAGCTACTATAGCTAGTGTAAAGCGATCGCAGCCGAAGCGCAGAAGCGGATATCCCTCCGCCGTGCCTGCGGTGTATGCCCGAAGCCCGGTGATATGCGTTGCGTAAGAGTTTAAATTCCTTGCCAGCCTCTTGCCTCCCCTCTTGGGCATTAGTACTGGTGTGGAACGCGATCGCCCGCCGAGACATAAGATAGTAAATTTTTACTGGCTAATATTCGGAAGCAGGTTAAGCAAGTCACGAACCACGCTATAGCCAGCCAGATCCCAAAGTAAGTAAGCTAAAAAGCCGATCATAGCCAAGCGCCCATTCCACAGCTCAGCCTGGGGATTCCAGCCAAAAATAAAGCTATTGCGGTCTAAGCCATTGTAGGCTGTAGCAACAGGGGGTAAATCTGTAGTACGAGTTTCCATTGTTTACATTCCTTAATAAATTTGTTATGTCCTCATCCTAGCCATGCACCAACCTACTGCGCTCTGCCTTTAGTTCCAAACTGCATACAGTTCTAAAGGGAGATGAGGAGTGTTTGGAGAAAGTGGCGTAGTACACAAAATTAATCAAACACTAAACTATTCCATTGGGAAGAGGAGTTATTGCCCCTAGCTGTTCATAAAGTTAAGCAAAAATGTCACTAATAGCCCGTGAATATGCCTTTGGCGGCGGGAGAGAATACCTCAGTTGTCATCGAATATCTGACCGTAGCTAGAAGGTTTTTCTGTTGTTATTAAACAATCTATAAAAGATATCAGCAGTATTTTATGGAAGGAAATAATGGCTTCTACAGTACTTATTACAGGTGCTTCCCAAGGCATCGGCAAAGCAACAGCTGAACTATTTGCCAGCAAAGGAGAATATAACATTGTACTCGCTGCTCGTCAGCCCGACAGATTGGAAGCTGTAGCCCAAGATTTGCAAAAACTAGGTCATTCAGCGCTAGCCGTCCCCACAGATGTCAGAGATCCTGACCAAGTACAGGCGCTAGTCCAAAAAGCGCTAGATCGCTTTGGCTCTATCGACGTACTAATTAACAATGCAGGTCGCTACATATCGGGGCCAGCTGATAAATTTTCTTTAGAAGATTGGCATAAAACTATAGACCTAAATTTGTGGGGATATATCCACACAATTCATGCCCTACTGCCGCATTTTTTACAGCGAGGAAGCGGAACAATTGTTAATCTCAGTTCTATCGGCGGCAAAGTTCCTATTGCGTATTTAGTGCCTTACTCTACTAGCAAGTTTGCTGTTACCGGATTGACAGAATCGCTGCACGCGGAACTAGCACCCAAAGGCATCCATGTTTGTGGTATTTATCCGAATTTGATCAAGAGTAGCTTGATGGAACGGGCTATCTTTCGAGGCATAGATGATGAGGATGCTCAAGCCCGTCGCGAACAGCTTAATATGGTGTTAAAGGTTCCGGTAGTGGAAAAGCCTGAAGATGTGGCAAAAGCAATTTGGGATGCGGTGAAACATAAGAAGTCTGAGGTTGTTGTCGGTTCTGCGAACTTATCGCAGGCTTCTTATCGGCTGTTTCCTGGTTTGATGCAGTGGGTGTTTAGAAAAACCTTCCAGTTGAAAGATAGCGTTTGAACTCAAAGCTTGAGCCAAAAATACGGTGGATTATTAGTATTTTCTTTGTTAGGGCAGCTTTTGTTAAAGGTTTATCGCTTGTTGCTAAAACAGGAAGGATGATAGGCGCGGCAATTGCTGCTCTAACTCTTAGAGCTATAACAGTTGCTCCGCCATCAATTTTTTAAATAAGTCGTTAAGTTTGATAAGAGATTAATTTAGCTTAAAAATAAATAGATAATAGGTAAAAATAACAATGCTTGAATAGCTTTTTAGATAAAGATTTAAATTGTAATTGCTATTAACTTTTTCTATAGATACACTGGGAAGCGATCGCAATTTAGATACAAGCGATCGCTCCTTTTGCACATCCCGCTAACAAATAGTTAAAGGCGCTGTAGCAAGCTCAAGCCGTGAGTATCAGTACCGCAGGTATTTAACAATCCGTAAGTTTCACTCAGGCGTTTCACCTTTTCAGTTTCCCTGGGGCTGGGTTTCCAGGGGTTCGGGTTGTTGTAAGCATAATATGTTTCTACACCGTCAATCCCCAGTTGGGCAGCAACTGGGATGAGTTCTTCAGCAGAACGACGGTAGCGCGACGGGTGGGCTAAAACTGCCAAACCACCCGCCTGATGCAGGGCGAGAATTACATTAGCTGCCCAGCCATCGACATCTTGAGGTGCTTTGCCTTGTAAATAGATCTGCAAACTGGGGTGGTGTGGATCGAAGTCATACCCCAAGATATGAACTTCCGTTCCCAGTAGGCTAGCCGTGATTTCTACACCAGCCCAGAGGTGGGGTAGTGCTTGAGAATTGGGGGATTGCTGTTGCTGGTTTTCTAGCCAGGTTTTAGCCACAAGGTAACCACCTATATTATGGTGATCGGTGATGGTAAGACCTTTGAGGCCAATGTTCGTTGCCTGCTCTATCAACTCTTCTGGCGTCAGCCTGCCATCTGAGTGGATCGTGTGCATGTGGAAGTTGAAGGAGCGGGGGCAACTTTCGGGATGTATCGTTTCAAAGACTTGTTTGAGTGTTAGTGTATTCTGCGCTGCTGGCTGGGAGAAAGTAGAAGTTTGAGCAGGATAAATCGCCATAACAGCCTCGCTTGCGTCGTGGGCATTGATTAACTGGATGCAAGCCTCAACCGCCGATTGCGGAACTTGCGTTTTCAATTCTTAACATTACCCTAGCAAAACTAAACCGGATTTGGCTGTTGCGGTAGCGGTGGTTGGAGGCTGAAAGTATTGTACATGCGTAGCTTGCAGCCAGATTGAAGCTGGTGGCTTAAAAGTTTTGTTTAGACGGTGCGGTGAGGAATAGGTTTATTTTAGGGCATCGCGTGTATGCTGCGATCGCGAAGAAGCGCTGACTTGTCAGCTCGCGCTGGGATAAGCTGGCTCGAAGAAAAGAGGGGCGAATGGCGAGGGTAGAATCTATAGATTGCTCTAGAAGCCTTTCTCACTATTCGCTCCTCTTCACTTGCCCATGTCTGAGTTACGAGTTTTCCAAGCCTGGTTGAGTAGTTCAGTCCAGCGCTTTTGCACTTGTTTGGCGGTTAATTTGAGGGCTTTGGCAATATCGCGTTCGCTGGCTTTGGCTTGTTTGAGTTCCCACATTTCCTGCTGTTCTGGAGAGAGTTGAGACCAAAAGGCTTCCCATTGGTCAGAAGACAGTCCCAGCTTTTGGTCAATGTCTGCCCCCAGCCATTGATGCACCAGTTGCCATTGAGAATTAAGAGCGAATTTTTCTACATGGTACTTAAAACGCTGTTGCAGGTAGTCGCGCTGACGGGGTGTTAGACCGAGGATTTCGTCAATTTCTGGTGCGGCGAGGTCTTGCATTTTTAGCACCAAGTAGTCCACACAGTCTGACTGACCTTGAGACTCAAGATATTGCATCAGTTCAGAGAAGACGCGATCGCGCACGACTGCCTCGGCTGGGTCAGTAGTTGAAGCAACCATCTTCGAGCGCACTTGTTGCATCATGGGCGACCGACTTTGTGCCTCGGCTTCCTCTCCCTTCGCGAATTCAACTGCCCCTTCGATATCCATAGTAGTTTCGCTGGGCTGGCGTTTGGCAAACCCTTGGGCACGCAGCACGATCAATTGTTGGTTTGTGCCATTTGGCAAATTGATGCGGCGTTTAGCATACAGCTCGGTGAAAGCCATATACTCGGCAAGTTCTAACTGAGTGCGAGGAGTGTATTCTCCGGTAAGTTGGTTTTCTCTCCGGAAGGCTTTGAGTGACTCAGCGTAAAACTCTTGTAGGAAATCTTCAATTAGGTTATAGCGAGCTTGAAATCCCAACTGAGAGTGGCCAGTCGCCACGTAACGGTAAACCATAGCACTGAGCGTGCTGTGCAGTTCAATGCGACCCCGTTTTGCACCAACTTGGTGGTAAGCCAGACACTTTTGCAAACGGTGACGACCCAGAGAAACCTGCCAGGAGCGAACCTCGCCGCTGGTTTGGATGCGAGCGCTCTTGCTACAAATCCGTTCTACCTCCATCGCCATCCGGCGGGCTACCGCCTCAACGCGACCGGAAGCGGCTCCGACTCCTTGCTGTATTTCCTCTAGCAACAGAGAAGTCAGAGCTTGCGTGTCAATTCCCGTTACCGGATCGGGGGACTCATCGTTGCTTTGGTTAACTGAAGCTTGATGTATAGAATTGGCAGTTTCTACTTGCATGGTATAGCGCCCGAAAATTTACAGTTACGACATGGATGACACTTGAGAGGGGGGAATGTTTCTTCTGTGGATGAAATCCACTCAATCTCCTTTTCTCATCTGTCTATACTTAGACTGTAAACGGCTAAACTTGGCTCAGGGCTTTGTTTTGTACACTTCCTTGCATCGGACTCCCGCGATCGCTTATGAGGAAATTTGCCCCCAGATCTGATGTTGAGGTTAAACCCTTGAGCTACGGGCACTTGAGCCGTGTTATTGGCTAGTGGATGCAGGCGTGCTAGCAGTAGATACCAGCAGGTATTAGTGGACGGTCAAAGAATTGGCTAATATACAGCCTTTTTTCCGAAATCCTGGTTTGCGGCTTGTAGCCTAATGTCCGTCGTAGGTAGCCGACTTAAACAGTTAAAGAAATTCAAGACAAGGGCGCGATCGCGCGATCGCATCCCAAGCCCACCAACACAAGAGTTTTATTAGCTGACTGGTGACGCCCAAGCGATCGCCGCTTCCCATCCCAGACCTTGCCGCACGAGCGCGGGTTCTTCATTCGTCAAGTCCAAAATTGTGGACACCTCGAACCCCGGCTCCACACCATCATCCACAATTACATCGACCAGCTTATCCAACTGGTCAAATAATTTCGCTCTCTCTAGAGGCGCCGTTGGCGTGCCGCCTTCATCTTCTTGGAGGTGAGCCGACGTAGATATAATCGGATTACCCAACGCCTGTAAAAGCGACTGACAAATTTGGTGGTCGGGCACTCGAATTCCAGTAGTTTTGCGTTTGGGATTCTGGACGAGACGAGGCACTAACTTGGTGGCAGGCAACAAAAAGGTGTAAGGCCCTGGAATCAGACTCTTCATAATACGATAGGCGCTATCGTTGACCAGGGCATATTGGGCAATGTTAGATAGAGACGAACACAGGAACGTCAGAGGCTTATCATTGGATAGCTGCTTGATCCGCCGCACGCGCTCTAATGCTGACTTTGAGTTCATGTCGCAGCCAATCGCATATACAGTATCAGAGGGATATAACATCACAGCGCCATTTCGTAGAGCCTGTACGATTTGTTCTACTAGGCGTGTTTGGGGTGTCTCCGGATGAAGTGTGTAGATAGTAGCCATATACCTAACCTGACAATACGATTGAATGCTGAGGACTTTTTTACCGTCGCGACGAAGAGGCGCGGACTGAGTGGGAGAGCAGGGGAAGCAGAACCAGGGTCGAAGAGTTTTTTATCTTAAATTATGCTGACAGCTAGGTGGGTGTATTACTTGAAGCCCCAGCTAGGTTATAGATTGATGGTGTAATCGACTTGTGTCTAAAGTCTAAATGAACAAGCTAGCTTATTTGGAATGTCCTACGGGAATTGCGGGTGATATGTGCTTGGGGGCACTCGTAGATGCGGGTGTTCCTTTAGAATACTTGATTGAAAAGCTCAATCAATTGGGGATTTCCCACGAATACCAGTTACGGTCTGAACGTGTCCAGCGCAACGGTCAGCAGGCGACGAAAGTGCATGTCGATTTGCGGGGGAAGTTGAATTTGGAGGAAAACAATAGCTACCATCATCACGACGGGGGACACACTAACAACCACGATCGCCACCACGAGCATCATCATCTGCATCAGGATAGTTCGGCTACGCGGCACTTGCCAGAAATAGAAGATTTGATTGCAGCCGCAGGTTTGCCTTCAAGAGCGATCGCCGGAAGTTTGGCAATATTTCGCCAATTGGCAGAAGCTGAAGCAGCGGTTCATGGAATTCCACCAGAGCAGGTTCATTTCCATGAAGTGGGAGCCACTGATGCCATTGTAGATATTGTTGGTACGTGTTTGGGGCTGGATTGGCTAGGAATTGACGAACTGTATTGTTCTGCACTTCCAACTGGTGGCGGGACGGTGAGGGCGGCTCACGGTCAGCTATCGGTTCCCGTCCCAGCAGTGTTAAAGTTGTGGGAATCGCGTCAGGTTCCGGTTTATTCTAATGGCATTGAGAGAGAACTGGTGACGCCGACTGGGGCTGCGATCGCGTGTACTTTATGCACCAGTTTTGGCCCCCCTCCTGCTATGACAATTCATCGCATTGGCTTGGGTGCGGGTTCGCGCCAGTTACCAATTCCCAATGTCTTGCGCCTGTGGATTGGTTCGCCACAAGATACCCCCATCAGTCGAGTTGAATCGCAGGAAGCCTCTGAAAGCCCTTATCTAGAAACTATCTCTGTCCTCGAAACGCAAATCGATGATTTGAGTCCTCAAGCTATTGGCTATGTATTTGAGGTACTGTTCGCTGCTGGTGCGGTCGATGTCTTTACTCAGCCGATTGGTATGAAAAAGTCTCGAACGGGCATTTTGCTAACTGTTATTTGTCATCCAGAGCAAATAGCCGCCTGCGAAACGGTGCTATTCCGGGAAACAACGACACTAGGAGTGCGCCGCTTTACTCAGCAACGCTCGATTTTACAGCGCGAAATCCAACAGGTGCAAACAGCTTATGGCTCGATTCGGATGAAGGTAGCTTGGATGGGGCGCGCAGATAATAAAACTTTAGCCAACGTGCAGCCCGAATATGAAGATTGCGCCGATATAGCAAGGACAAATAACCTAGCTTGGCGCGAGGTACATCAAATGGCACTGGATGCCTGGTATCGGCAACATTAGTAAGCTTATTAGCTTGGATATTTAGGTAAAAATCTTTCTGAGAATTTCCTAACACTGTTAGGGGAATTCTCTTATGTTGTTGTAATTAAATAACTAGATCTAGATTAGATTGCAAACTAGATAATTGCATTTAATGACACTTTAAATACCTAACGGGACTTAAACTAAAATTTAGAATTAATAAAGGTATAATCGAGGTATGGCATAGATTTCACGTTGAAGGGCAAGCTATGAAACAGACAACTCCTGCCGCCATGCCTCCTTGC